>CAWVLE010000021.1:0-2671 GCA_963929805.1 uncultured Eubacteriales bacterium
TACTGGGCAAAATTGTACGCCTCGGCCCGGCCGGGGTCGATGTTGCCCGGTATAAATTCGCCGCCGAATTTTTTGGGGTCAATATCGCATACGGCGGCCAGTTCCACGCCAAAGCCTTCTTTTTTCAGGCGCATATACTGGTCCACATGTCCGCGCCCCATATTGCCGATGCCCACCATGCCAACCTTAAACATACTTTTTCTCCTCCCTTGACCCGCGCTAGACGCGGCGCAAAATCCGGTCCATCGCAGCCGACGTATTATACACAATCTGATCCGGGTACTTTGCGTACGCGTTCATCTCGGCGGTCAGCCATCCGTCGTACCCTACGCGCTTAAGCGCGTCGATCACCAGCGGAAAATCCACATCCCCGGCCAGCAAATCGCAAAAGCCGTCCAGGTTGCCGATCGCGCGCTTAAAATCCTTTACGTGTACCCGCACAATGCGCTCACCCAGTATATCGATCCAATGCTCGGGGTATCCGGTCAAAAGCACGTTGCCCACGTCCAGATAAACTTTCACCCTGGGCGAAGCCACCTGATCGATCAGCTTAAGCATTTCCAGGGGCGAGTTAAGCATTTTGTTCCATACGTTTTCCACGCCGATGGTTACCCCTTCGGCTTCTGCCACGGGCGCAAGCGCGCAAAGCGCGTCAAACGCGCGTTCGTAGGCGATATCGTAGCGCACGACGGGCGCTTCCGGCTTAAAATCCACGCCCACCGCGCCGGGCACCAGCAAAATGGCGTCCACGCCCATCTCGCGCGCCATGCGCAACTGAAAACGCGCGATCTTCATCGCCTGTTCACGCTCCTGCGCGTCCGGCGAAGTAAAGGAAAAATCCCAATACAAGCCGCACGCCAGGCTGGTAAGCGCGACGCCGCGCTCGTCCGACGCCCGCTTGAGCGCGGCAAACTCCGCCGCGTCGCTTTCCATACTGAGCGGACCTTTCAGGTTTAGCGCAAATTCCACGCCCTCAAACCCCGCCTGGGCCGCCAGCTCCATCTGTTTAAGCGGCGAAAGCCCGTCCGGCATGGACCATACGTTAATCGCCTTGAGCATATGCCTTACTCCTTCCCCGGCGCATCGCGCCGCGCAGGTCGTTTGTGCCTTCATCGGCCCGAGAAACTGAAAATATATTTCGCCGCGTCCGGCCGTTTTTCCTGCGTTTTTAGACAAACATCCCTGCGCGCCCGCGGCGTCTATCGCCCGGCCCGCCGCGCATACAAATCTGCCAGGGCCTGCATGGCCGCGTATTGGGAGGTGTCCGCCATGAAGCAAAATTTACGCCGTTCCTCCGTGACCGAACGGCAGGAGACCGCCCGGCGCGCCGGGCGAAGCGCGCTGGGCGTATTCGGCGTGCTGTTTGCGGGCGAGATACTTGCCTGCATCGCCGATCTGATCTTTTCCAGCGCGTACGGCGCCACGGCGGTCAGCGACGCGTATATCGCGGCCAGCACGCTTGTGCGGCTTCCGCTGATGCTGCTGGGCGCGGTAATCGCGTCCACGCTGATTCCCACTTATCTGCAGCACGAAGGCGACGGGGCGCGCCGGTTTGCCGGCAGCGCGCTCAGCCTGTTTTTCGCGCTGGGCTGCGCGTGTTGCGCGCTTATGTTCGCGTTTTGCCGGCCGTTGGCCCGGGCAATGAATCCGGGGTTTGACCAGATCCGGCTGGATGAAACCATTCGCCTGGCGCGAATTATGTTACCCGGCGCCGTGTTCATCGTGTTATCCATGCTGCAAAGCGCGCTGCTCGAGGCGCACGGCCGTTTCGTCGTCGGGCAGCTGGCGGTATTCCCGCGCAGTTTGATGTTCATGGCCGCCGCCGCCCTGTTATCGGGGCGCTACGGAATCGACGCGGTGGCCTGGGCCATGCCCGCCGCCAGCCTTATGCAATCCGCCCTGCTTTATCCATTCATGCGGCGCGCCACGCGCTACGTGCCCAACCTGCGCCTGGCCGAAAGCCATATGGGCAATCTGCTGAAAAACGCGCTGCCGGCGGTGGCGGGCGTAGCGGTGGCGCAGGTGGATCACCTGATCGCGCGCGCCATCGCCTCCGGCCTGAACGTAGGCGACATATCGGCGATGAGTTATTCCTTTTCCCTAATCATGTTCCTCAACACGGTAGTTACCGTACCGGTTACCACCGTAATGTTTCCGCGCATGAGCCGCCATGCCGCGCTGGGCGAAGACGCCGACCTGGCGCGCATACTCGCGCGCAGCGCCGCGACGCTTTTAACCGTGCTGGCGCCGGCCGTAGCGCTGGGCTGCGTGCTGAACGGGGATATCGTGCATCTGCTGTACGGCCGCGGGCTGTTTGACGAACGCGCGCTGCGCGTGACCTCGCGCATCTTCCTGCTGGAACTGCCCGGCGTGCTGGGCATCAGCATGCGCTCGCTTTTGACCAGCGCGTTTCACGCGCGCATGGATACAAAAACGCCGCTGTACGTCTCCTGCGTTACATCGGCGCTCAATGTCGTGCTTTGCGCCACGCTCGCCCCGCGCATGGGCGTAAACGCGCTGGCGCTATCGACGTCGGTCTGTTCGCTCACAGGCGCGCTGGTCATGGCGCTGAAAATGCGCGGCGAACTAGGCGCGAGCACGGGCTCAAGCCGCGCGGCGGGCCGCGTCGCGCTGTCCGCGCTGGGCTGCGCCGCAGCCGCGCTGGGGCTCA
>CAWVLE010000022.1:0-11782 GCA_963929805.1 uncultured Eubacteriales bacterium
CTTCGTGAATTTGGGCGGTCCTCTGTCCAGCATTGGGCATGAACGTCTTAGAGGGAAGGAGGAAAATTTCATGAATGAGATCATCCGCTCCATCGAGAGCGCCCAGCTGCGCTCCGATATCCCCGCGTTTGCCGTCGGCGATACCGTGCGCGTGCAGGTAAAGGTCGTCGAAGGTTCGCGCGAACGCCTGCAGGCGTTTGAAGGCGTGGTTATTGCCCGCCGTAACGGCGGTGTGCGCGAAACGTTCACCGTCCGCCGTTCTTCTTACGGAGTAGGCGTGGAACGCACGTTCCCGCTTAATTCTCCCCGGTTGGACAGCATTACCGTGGTTCGCCGTGGTAAGGTTCGCCGCGCCAAGCTGTATTACCTGCGTGAGCGCAGCGGCAAGGCCGCCAAGGTCAAGGAAAAGTAAGCTTTCTATGCAAAAGCCGCGTTGCTGCGGCTTTTGTTTTTATATTGCCCGGCGCGTCCCGCTTTTAGCCCGTTGGGCGCGTAAGCTCCGCCATGGGCTCAAAGGCCTTGCACGGAGGGCGCTTAAATTTGCGCCCGGATCGCCGAGAAAGGATATATTCATGCCCTCTATAAACTGGTACCCAGGCCATATGGCCCGCTCGCGCAGGCTGCTCGGAACGCAGCTGCGCGCGGTCGACGCGGTAATCGAGCTGTGCGACGCGCGCGCGCCCATCGCCACGCGCAATCCCGATCTGGCGGCGATGTGCGCGGGCAAACAACGCATATTGGTGCTGAATAAGGCCGACCTGGCCGACGAGAGGCAGACCGCGCGATATGTAAAATACTTTGAGCAGGCCGGCTGCACGGCGGCGCGCTTTAACGCGACCGGCGGCAAGACGCGCGAAATTGTGTCGCTGATTGAACGGGCCACCCGGCCGGCGATTGAACGGATGAAGGCGCGCGGCGTGAATAAGACCGCGCGGCTGATGGTGATCGGCATACCCAATGTGGGTAAATCAACCTTTATAAACCGGTTGCGTGGCGGCACAGTGGCAAAAACGGCCGACCGGCCGGGCGTGACCCGCGCCAGCCAATGGGTGAAAATCGGCCCTTATTTAGAGCTTTTGGATACGCCGGGCATGCTGTGGCCCAAACTGGAAAACCAGGAAAGCGCCCGGCAGCTGGCCTTTCTGGGCGCGATACGCGACCAGGTGACCGATGGGGAGGAATTGGCCGCCGCGCTGCTCGAGCGGCTGATGAAGTTGGCCCCGGAGGCCGCGTGCGCGCGCTTTAAGCTGGGCGATTCGGCGCGCGATATGGACGGCGCGGCGCTGTTGGAGGCGGCGTGCAGGGGGCGCGGATGGCTCATGTCGGGCGGCAGGTGCGATTTGGACCGCGCCAGCGCGCTGGTGCTGGACGAATTCCGCGCGGGCAAGGTAGGCCGCATTACGCTGGAGCCCCTTGGCGGGCAGTAAATTACCCTTTAAAGGAGAAAAAAGTATGCCGCGGGAAACGTACGCGCAAAAGCTGGAACGCATGACGCAGATGGAGCGCGAATACTGGGCGCGGGGGCGCGCCGTGGCGGGCATAGACGAGGTGGGCCGCGGCCCGCTGGTCGGGCCCGTGGTGGCCGCATGCGTACTGGCCCCGCCCGACGGGTTAATAGAGGGCGTGGACGACAGCAAAAAATTAAGCGAAAAAAGGCGCGAGGCGCTGTACGGACAACTGCTTGCGCGCGCGATATACGCGCGCACCGCGCAGGTAAGCGCCGCGCGGATTGACGAGATCAACATATTGAACGCCACGCGCGAGGCCATGGAACAGGCGGCCGCCGGTTGTAAGGCCGATTGCTTTTTTGTGGACGCGCTGGGCGGGCTAAACCTGCCGGGCGCGTGCGTGCCTATCGTACACGGCGACGCGCTCAGCTACAGGATCGCGGCCGCGTCGATCGTGGCCAAGGTGACGCGCGACAGGATGATGGTTGAGCTGGACGCGCGGTATCCAATGTACGGATTTGCCCGCAATAAAGGATATGGAACGGCAGAACACATTGCCGCGCTGCGCAAGTATGGGCCCTGTCCCGAACACAGGCGCAGCTTTATACGGAAAATTCTATCGGGGGATGCGAAATGAACCTGCGACGGCAAGGCGGCGCCTATGAACGCGCGGCGGAAGCCTTTCTTGTGGCCGCGGGCGCGCGCGTGCTGGAGCGCAATTACCGCCGCGCGGGCGGCGAAGTGGATCTGATCGTGCGCATGGGCGACGCGACGGTTTTTGTGGAGGTAAAGCAGCGCTCAGACGGGCGGCACGGCACGCCGGGCGAGGCGGTAAACGCCGCCAAACAGGCGCGCATATCGCGCGTGGCGCTTGCGTATTTAAAGGAAAACCATTTGCTGGACGGACGCGTTCGCTTTGACGTGGTAGAAATCGGGCCGGACGGAATAAGGCATATACGCAGCGCCTTTAATTACCGTGAAACGCGCGCGCGTTAATCTTTTGGGTATGCATCTTAAAGGGAATTTTTGCGTCTATGATAATATATGGTATTATTATAGAAGGAATTTTCCACGCCCATGTGGAAAGGATAAACGGCGAATGCAACCTTTGTATTGAGCGAGTGTGAAATATGAAAAAAGTTCTGTTCTATCTTGCGTGCGTGTTGGCGGTTTTGCAATGCGCGCCCGCGCTGGCCGCGGAAAACCTGCTGACCAACGGCGATTTTGAAACGGTGCTTTCAAACGGCTATCCCGAGCGCTGGAGCACGCAGGTATGGTACGACGGCAGCAGCGCGCTGTCTCTTTCGGGCGACGCCTATTTGGGCCAATATTGCGTAAAGGTTGAAAATTATTCGGAAAACGACGCGCGCTTTGCGCAGACCGTGGCGGTGGAGCCGGGCGCCGTGTATAAAATCAGCGCGATGATCCGGGCGGAGGACTGCGCCACGGACGCGCAGGGCGCCACCATTTCGATTGCGGATACCTTTGTGGGCACGCAGCCGCTTTACGATACGCAAGGCGAATGGGTAAGCGTATCCTTTTACGGGCAGGCCGCCCAGGATCAAACCGAAGTGACCGTAATGGCGCGCGTGGGCGGTTACGGTTCGCTCAATACGGGCACGGCGTGGTTTGACGACGTGCGCGTGGAAAAGGTAGAAAACGAAGTGGTGGATGGCGATATCGCCAGCCTGGCCACCGTGCCCCCCTCTGACGGGCAGGGCGGCGATTATGCGGGCGAGGACGAGGCCTTTAGCGGGGACGAAGGCCTGCCGGGCGTAGCCGCCATACTTTTGGGCGGCGCGATATGCGCGCTTGCGCTGGCGGCGTTTGCGCTGTGGGGCGGCCGGCGTCCGGCGAACGCGTTAAACGCGCGTACGCCGCGCCTGGCGACGGCCGCGGGCGTGCTGGCGCTTGCCTTTGTCGTGCGCGCGCTGATCGCGATGCTGGTGCGCGGTTACGAAGTGGATATGAATTGCTTTGAGGGCTGGGCGGCGCGCGCGGCCCAGGTAGGGCTATCCAATTTTTACTCGGCCGACGCGTTTTGCGATTACCCGCCCGGCTATATTTACGTGCTATGGGCGCTGGGCGCCCTGCGCTCGGCGCTGGGCATCGGCAGCTCCGCTGTGGGCTACCTGATTATAAAGCTTCCGGCCATATTGTGCGATCTGGCGGTGGCGGCGCTGCTTTACAAGATGGCGCTGAGCGAAGGCGAGGACGAATGGGCGCTGGTCGTACTGACGGTATACGCGTTTAACCCGGTGACCATATTGGACAGCGCGGCCTGGGGCCAGATTGACGCCGTGCTGACCGCGCTATTGCTCGTTTCCATGATGCTGGCGGTACGCCGCCAGTGGCGCTACGCGCTGCCGGTGTTCGCGCTGACCGCGCTGGTTAAGCCGCAGGCGCTCATGCTGGCGCCGCTGGGCGTGGCGGTGGTGGTGTTCGAGCTTATACGCACGCCGGCGGAGAACAGGCGGCGCGCGATTATCGAGGCGCTTGTGTCAACCGTGCTTTCGCTGGCGTTGATGGCGCTGCTTTCGCTGCCCTATATGCTGGGCCTGTCTGAGGAGCTGCTGTCGGAGAACGCCTATATTTTCGGCGTGCGGGCGCCGGAATGGATGCGGCCGCTGGTATGGCTGATTAATCAGTACGGCGGCACGATGAGCTATTACGCCAGCCTGACGGTAAACGCGTGCAACCTGTATACGCTATTGGATTTGAACTGGTCTGCGCTTGAGATTCATCCGGCGCTCAGCGCGTTTGCCTGGGCGATGCTTGCGCTTAGCTATGCGTATGCGTTTTACCTGTATTACCGCGCGCGCGACGGGAAAAAGCTGTTCCTGATCGCGGGCACGCTGCTTGCGCTGTTGTTCGCCTTTGGGCCGATGATGCACGAGCGGTATCTGTTTCCGGCGCTGGCCTTTTTGCTGGCGGCCTATCTGTTTGACCGCGACGTGCGGGTGCTGGCCGCGCTGTCGGCGTTTACCTTCAGCCAGTTTTCCAACATCGCGCTGGTATTGCGCTCGGAGCATCTGCTGCCATCCGAGCAGTTGGTGAACGCGGGCGTTTCGCTGCTGACGATTTTATCCACCGCCCTGCTAAGCTATGCGGCGTGGGATATCTGCGTGCGGGGGCGCGTGGTATCCTTTACGCGCCGCTATACCTCGCAAAAGAATATTCAGGCGCGCCGGGCCGCGCGGGAAAATCAACTGGGCGAGGCGCTGTTTAAGCCCCGCGACGCGCGGCTGAACATGCGCGCGATAGACTGGGCGCTGATGCTTGGGCTGACGCTTATCTATTCGGTGGTAGCCTTCTTCAATTTGGGTACGACCAAGGCGCCGCAGACCAGCTGGATGTCCGTATCCGCCGACGAGGAGATTACCTTTGACCTGGGCCAGGTGCAAAGTTTCCATATGACCTATTACGGCGGCATTTGCGACGTGGATTTTAAGGTGCAGTGGTCCGACGACGGCGAGGTATGGTCCAAGGAATACTACGCCGAATACGACCAGGGCGAAATATTCCGCTGGCTTTGGTTCCGGCCCATGGAAGAGGATGAGGAGACAGGCGCCAGGGAATACGTCAACGCGGGGTACGAATTAATTTCCGCGCGCTATATACGCCTGATTCCGAGCGAGCCGGGCCTGGTACTTAGCGAAGTGGCCTTTTTGGATGAGTCGGGTCAGGCGCTGCCCATCACGCGTATACGCCATACGGGCGGAGACGAAGATATACGCTATGACGCCAAGCAGCTGGTGGACGAACAGGATACCGTGCCCGCCTATCCGTCTTACTATAACGGCACCTATTTTGACGAGATATATCATGCGCGCACCGCTTATGAGCATTTACACGGGCTGAGCGCTTACGAGTGGACGCATCCGCCCCTGGGCAAGGTGCTGATCATGCTGGGCATTGAACTGTTCGGCATGACGCCGTTTGGCTGGCGGTTTATGGGCACGCTGTTTGGGGTGCTGATGATTCCCGCCATATACCTGCTTGGGAAACAACTGCTAAAGCGCACCGAGTGGGCGTTCCTGGCCGCTTTTTTGCTGGCGGTGGATTGCATGCACTTTACCCAAACGCGCATCGCCACCATCGACACCTATCCGGTGTTTTTCATCATTGTGATGTACCTGTTTATGCTGCGTTATACGCAGATGAGCTTTTACCACGTAAAGCTGCGCCGCACGCTGGCGCCGCTGGGCCTTAGCGGCCTGTTTATGGGGTTTGCCATCGCCAGCAAATGGATTGGAATTTACGCGGCCATAGGGCTGGCCGTGCTGTTTTTCCATACGCTGATCGTGCGTACGCGCGAATACCTGTACGCGAAGCGCAATCTGGATAAACTGGACGCCAACCGAAGGCGGGTGGCCCAACGCGTGGTAAAGGTGTATGGGCGCAGCGTGGTTGAAACGCTGTGCTGGTGCGTGATATTCTTTATCGTGATACCCGCGCTGATATACTATTTTTCTTACTATTGGCAACTGACGCCCACGGGCGAGTTTAACCTCAAGGGCGTGTGGGAGACCCAGGTGAGCATGTTTAAATACCACGCCGGGCTGGGCGACGACAACCACAGCTTCCGCTCGCCCTGGTATGAATGGCCGTTGATCGTCAGGCCTATGTGGTATTACACGGGCAACGCCTTTATGGAAACGGGGTGGGTGTCCTCCATATCGTGCATGGGCAACCCCGTGGTGTGGTGGGGCGGACTGGTTTCGCTCATATTTGTACTGGTGCGCTACGTCATATCGCTGGTGCGTTCGATTAAATATAACGAGCGTACCGACCGCCGGTACCTGTTTGTGCTGATCGGGTTTTTGTCGCAGTATCTTCCGTGGGTGCTGGTGCCCCGTTCCACGTTTATCTATCACTATTTTGCCAGCGTGCCCTTTATCATATTGGCCACGGCGCTGATGTTTGAATGGGTGCGCAGGAAGAATAACCTGGTCTACAGGGTATCCATAGGCGTATACTGCGTGGGCGCGCTGGCGTTGTTTATCGCGTTTTATCCGCTGATGAGCGGTACGCCCATACCGCTTAGCTACGCGCGCTACCTGCGCTGGTTTAACTGGTATAATTACTAAGCTTACCTGGCGGCGCCGCCGCTTGAAAGGGGCGCGAGAACATGCTTGCGACGGTGGGAAGTTATGGCCTGAGCGGGATAGAGGGCTTTGCCGTGGCGGTGGAGGTCAACCTGTCGGGCGGTTTACCCGCTTTTGACGTGGTAGGCCTGCCCGACGCTGCGGTGCGCGAATCGCGCGAGCGGGTGCGCGCGGCCCTGAAAAACAGCGGTTTTGGCTTTCCGGACGACCGTCTGACCGTCAATCTGGCGCCTGCCGACATGAAAAAGGAGGGCCCGGCCTTTGATTTGCCCATCGCGGTCGGCGTGATCGCGGCGCAGGGCCGGTTGCCCCTGAAGGCGCTTGAGGACACGGTGATTGTGGGCGAGCTTTCGCTGGACGGCGCGATACGGCCCATACGCGGCGCGCTGCCCATCGCCATAACCGCGCGTGAAAAGGGCGTGGCGAGGCTGATTTTGCCCGAGGCGTGCAGGCGCGAGGTGTGCTGCGTGGAGGGCATTGAATTGCTGCCCGCGCGCCACCTGCGCGAGGTGGTCGCCCACCTGTGCGGCGAGGCGGCGCTTACGCGCGTAGAGATGGTGACGTACGCCGCGCTGCTGGGCGAGCGGGCTCCGTCGTTTGACTTTGCCCACGTAAAGGGGCAGTTCAGCGCCAAGCGCGCGCTGGAAATCGCGGCCGCGGGCGGACACAACGTGCTCATGATCGGCCCGCCGGGCTCGGGCAAAACCCTGCTGGCGCGCTGTGTGCCCACCATTTTGCCCGACATGAGTTTTGAAGAGGCGCTGGAAGTGACGCGCATCCACTCGGCCGCGGGCAGCGCCATAGAAACCGGGCTTTTGACCGAACGCCCTTTCCGCGCGCCGCACCACACCGCTTCCACCGCGTCCATGGTGGGCGGCGGCGCAAGCGCGTTGCCGGGCGAAATTTCCAAAGCCCATCACGGCGTGCTGTTTCTGGACGAACTGCCCGAGTACAGGCGCGACGTGCTGGAAGTGCTGCGCCAGCCCATGGAGGACGGCTGCGTTACCGTCACCCGCGTGGGCGCGCAATGCACCTATCCTTCCCAGTTTATGCTGGTGTGCTCCATGAATCCATGCCCTTGCGGGCATTACGGTTCGCGCGGACAGCAATGCCGTTGTACGCCCAACCAGATTCGCCGCTACCTGGGCCGTATATCCGGCCCGTTGCTGGACAGAATCGATATGCATATAGAGGTGGAGTGCATCCCGGCGGAGCGGCTGAGCGAAATGAAGGAAGAGGAGCCGTCCTCGCGCGTGCGCGCGCGGGTGGAGCAGGCGCGAAAGGTGCAGCGCGAGCGGTACCGCAGCGCGGGAATTTCGTGCAACGCGCGCCTGGACGCGCGTACGCTTAACCGCTATTGCGCCTTGTCGGCCGATGCGCGCGAGGCGCTGAGGCAGGCGGCGCAGACGATGGGGCTGTCTAACCGGGCGTATACCCGGGTAATGAAGGTGGCGCGCACGATCGCCGATTTGGATCAAAAGACCGAGATAGCCCTGGATCACGTGCTGGAGGCCATTCAATATCGCGCGCTTGACCGCAAATACTGGGGGTGAGGCGTTTGGAATATAGCCCGATGGACCAATATTGGATATGGCTGAGCAGCGTGGAAGGGCTGGGCGTAAAGAAATTTTACGCGCTGCTTAGCGAATATGAGGACGCGCGTAGCGTGTGGGATAACGTGGGGCCGCAGATGTCCTTTATCGGGAAAAGCGCGTACGCCGCGCTGGTGCAGGCCCGCTCCGAACGATATCTGTACAGCCTGTTCGACCGCCTGGAACGGCTGAACGTCGCGGCCGTTTCGCGCTTAAACGACGCATACCCCGCGCTGCTTGGCGATATTTACGATCCGCCTCCGGTGATATACGTGCGGGGTAAACTGCCGGAAAGTTCGGTCAATACCTTTGCGATCGTTGGTTCGCGCCACGCCACGCGCGACGGGCTGCGCGCGGCCGGCGAAATTGCCCAGGGGCTTGCGCGGCACGGCGTGTGCGTGGTTTCCGGTATGGCGCGCGGCGTCGATACCGCGGCGCACCAGGGCAGCCTGGAGGGCGGCGGTCCCACGCTTGCGGTGCTGGGTTGCGGCGTGGACGTGGTGTATCCGCCCGAAAACGACCGCCTTGCCCGGCGTATTGTGGACGAAGGCGGCGCGCTTATATCGGAATACGTGCCGGGCACGCCGCCGCTTGGCGGCCATTTTCCGGCGCGCAACCGTATCATTAGCGCGCTGTGCCCGGGCATGCTGCTGGTGGAGGGCGCGAAGGGCTCGGGCGCGATGATTACCGTGGATTTTGCCGCGGAGCAGGGCCGCGACGTGTTTGTGGTGCCCGGCTCCATCTATTCGCCCATGAGCGCGGAGCCCAACCGCCTGTTGTTGGAGGGCGCGACGCCCGTACTGGGGCCGTGGGAAATTTTGGAATACTATCGCTGGGCCGCGCGTCCATCCGCTAAGGAGCGAAGCGCCCCTGAAATTACGCTGGATGAGGACGAACGCGCGCTGGTGGAACCGCTGCGCAA
This sequence comes from uncultured Eubacteriales bacterium, assembly GCA_963929805.1. Lineage (GTDB taxonomy): Bacteria > Bacillota > Clostridia > Christensenellales > Aristaeellaceae > CAWVLE01. Next base: position 9,071 of record CAWVLE010000022.1, read on the forward strand.
CGAGGAAATGTCCTTTGACGAATTGGCCGCGCGCAGCGGCTTTAACAGCCAAAAGCTCAATTCGCTCTTGACAAGGCTCGAATTGCGAGGAATAATAAAAAAAGCGCCCGGCGGCGTATTCCGGGCCTTTGTGTGAGAAGGGGCCGCAAGCAGGCATTGAATAGACGGAGGTTAATAATGTCGTATAAACTGGTTATTGTGGAATCGCCCGCCAAGGCGAGGACGATCGGCAAATTTCTGGGCCGCGGTTACAAGGTGGAGGCCTCGCACGGCCACGTGCGCGATTTGCCCAAATCCCAGATCGGCGTGGATGTGGAACATGGCTTTGAGCCCAAGTATATCACCATCCGCGGACGGGGCGATATTCTGGACAAAATCCGCAAGGAGGCAAGGGGCGCAAGCAAGATTTTTCTGGCGACAGACCCTGACCGGGAGGGCGAGGCGATTTCGTGGCATCTGTCCACGGTGTTGGGCATCGACGGGCAGGAACCCTGCCGCGTGGAATTCCACGAGATAACCAGTAAAGAGGTAAAGAGCGCCATTCGCCATTCCCGGCCCATCGATATGGACCTGGTAAACGCCCAACAGGCGCGCCGCGTGCTGGACCGGCTGGTGGGCTATAAAATCAGCCCGCTTCTGTGGGCAAAAGTGAAAAAAGGCCTGTCGGCCGGACGCGTACAGTCGGTGGCCACGCGCATCATCTGCGACCGCGAACGCGAAATAGACGAATTTGTGCCCGAAGAATACTGGAACCTGTGGGGCAACTTTACTTCCGGCGCAAACGGCTTCAAGGCGCGCTTTTACGGCGAAAACGGAGAAAAGCTGGAACTGCGCAGCCGGGAAGAAACCGAGCGCGTTATGCAATCCGTCAAAGAGGAGCGCTTCCAGGTGGGCACGGTCAAACGGGGCGAGCGCCGCAAATATCCGGCCGCGCCGTTTACCACATCCAATCTGCAACAGGAAGCCTCGCGCAAGCTGGGCTTTACCACCCAGAAAACCATGCAGATCGCCCAGCAGCTTTACGAAGGCGTGGATATCGAGGGCGAAGGCACGCAGGGTCTGGTCAGCTACATCCGCACCGACTCCACCCGCATATCCGAGGAGGCCATCGCCGCGGTACGCGAAATGATCCTGTCCGCCTACGGCGAGGACTATCTGCCCGCCGAACCCAATAAATATAAAAGCCGCAAAAGCGCGCAGGACGCGCACGAGGCCATCCGCCCAACGGATGTGGCGCGCCGCCCCGACGCGATCAAGGCTTCGCTCAGCCGCGACCAGTTTAAGCTGTACAAGTTAATCTACGACCGCTTTGTGGCCAGCCAGATGACGCCGGCGGTGTACGATACGCTTTCGGCCGAGATAAACGGCGGCGCTTATACTTTCCGCTTTAGCGGCCAGAAACAGCGCTTCGCGGGCTTTACCGTGGTGTACGAAGAGGTGCTTGACGACGCCCAATCCGAACAGGATTCGCCCCTGTACGATCTGTCCGAGGGCGCCGAAGTGACGCTGGGCGAACTGGAAAGCGAACAGCGCTTTACCCAGCCGCCGCCGCGCTATACCGAGGCCTCGCTGGTGCGCGCGCTGGAGGAAAAGGGCATAGGGCGCCCCTCTACCTACGCGCCTACGATTACCACCATCATGACGCGCGGCTACGTAAGCCGCGAAAACAAGCGGCTGCATCCAACGGAACTGGGCATTGTGATTACCGATCTGATGTGCAAGAATTTTCCGGAGATCGTGGACGTGGCCTTTACCGCCGATATGGAGGAAAAACTGGACGAGGTGGAAACCGGCGCGGTCGAGTGGCGCCGGCTGATCGCGGATTTTTACGGCCCGTTTGAGGAGACGCTTAAAGCGGCGGAGGCTTCCATCGAAAAGGTGTCCATCGAGGATCAGGTTTCCGACATCCCCTGCGAAAAGTGCGGCGCGATGATGGTGTACAAGATGGGCCGTTACGGAAAGTTTCTGGCCTGTCCCAATTTTCCGGCCTGCCGCCATACCATGGCGCTGCTTAAGGATATCGGCGTGCCCTGTCCGGAATGCGGCGCGCGCCTGCTGGAGCGCGTAAGCCGCAAGGGGCGCAAATTCTATGGCTGCGAACGCTATCCGGAATGCTCCTTTGTCAGCTGGGATATGCCGGTTGCGGACAAATGTCCCGAATGCGGCGGCCGCATGGTGTTAAAACGCGCGCGCAAGGGCGAGATATACCACGTGTGCGTAAACGAGCAGTGCCGCGCGCGCGTGCTGGTGGAAAGCGGCCAGGCGCAGGAAGGCGAGGATGAATAGCGTGGTAACGGTGGTGGGCGGCGGCCTGGCCGGGTGCGAGGCCGCGTGGCAACTGGCCAGGCGCGGCGTCGCGGTGCGCATTGTGGAAATGAAGCCGGTAAAGTTTTCGCCCGCCCATAAAAGCGAGGGCCTGGCCGAACTGGTTTGCTCCAATTCCCTTAAGGCGGAACACCTGACCAACGCGTCGGGCCTTTTAAAGGCCGAAATGGAAAAGTTGGACAGTTTGGTGCTTCGTTGCGCTCGCGCCGCGCGCGTGCCGGCGGGCGGCGCGCTGGCGGTGGACAGGGCGCGCTTTTCCCAGGCAATTGGCGACGCGCTGGCCGCGCTGGGCAATGTGGAAATTGTGCGCGAGGTGGCGCTCGACATCCCTGAAGCGCCCGCGATTATCGCTACCGGCCCGCTGACCGACGGCGCGCTGGCCGACGC
>CAWVLE010000023.1:0-2559 GCA_963929805.1 uncultured Eubacteriales bacterium
CAATGGTGCTGCTGGTGGTGGCCAGCAACAGTTTCGCCCGGCCGATTCTGGAATCCAGGTGGTATTGAATGGGCGAAACGCCAAACATCTGCTTAAACTGCCGGCAGATATAGTATTTGCTGATGTGAATGCTGTCGGAAAGCTCGGTAAGCGAAATATCCTTGTCCAGGTTGCGGTTTAGGTAATCGCGCACACGCTCGGCAATTTTACGGCTGCTGTCCGCCTTTATCTCTTCATCCTGGTTCAGACTTGCGCCGCGCAGCAGCGTGGAAAACAGCTGCAGAAACAGGCCGTTAGCCATCATGTCCGAATGGATCATGCGGTTTTCCTTTTCGTAAATAATAGCCATGAGCAGCCCTTCTATTTCCTTTGAATTTCTAAGGCGCAATACGGGCGGAAGGTCTGGATAGAACTCGTCCAATATGTCCTTTCGAAACAGCGCGTACTCCCTTGGGTTTATGTCGGACAGGTTGGCAAAGGACGTGTATACGTAGGGGCTGTTCGCATCCTGAATCAGATCAAAATGGATATGGGGCTGATGGATCGGCCTGTTGCACACATCATGCAGCGCGTGCGGACGGCGCGGCCGGAATACGATGATGTCGCCCGGAATCGCCCGGTAATGCGCGTCTTCCACCTCCACATCCAATTCGCCGCTTTCAAGATAGATGATCTCATAATCAAAAATCACGCGCGTGGGCATGTCGAAACCCGGATCCAACCAATTATCCCACGCCACGCGAATGTACGGCGACAGAATAATCTTTTCCGACGAAAGGGGCGTACCCCCCCCCCCCCATTTTTTTCCGGTTATCCTGCACCATATATTGTCTTCCCTTCAAATCCGTTATATGCGCCCGTAATCCGTTTAGTGGATATTCTTACAATTTAATTATACAGCCCATTATGCACGCATACAAGACGCAAAACCAAATCAAATGTAGCAATCATATAAATTCTTCGCTGCACCTGTTCAAAACGCGCCTTTATCCCATGTGCGATACGATTTGTTCATACCGCCGCTCAATCTCCTCTCGATCCATAGCCGCCGCTGTCGCGCCCAGGCGCTCCACGCACAAAGAGGCGGCGGCGTTGGCATAAGCGCCGCAATCGCTCAGAGGCCTGCCCTCCAGCAGCGCGGCGATAAACGCCGCGGCAAAGGTATCGCCCGCGCCCGTGGTATCCACGCATACCGACTGCGGATAGGCCGGCACGGCGTAACGCGCATGCGCGTTTTTGATCAGGCAACCCGCGCGTCCCAGCTTTATCACCACGTTGCGCACGCCGGTATTCAGTATGGCGTCCGCCGCCTCGTCGGGCTGCGTCAGGCCGCTGAGCGCGCGCGCCTCGGTTATATTGGGAAAGAAATAATCCACATATTGAAGCGCGCCGGCCAAATCGGACAGCGTCTCGCCGTTCTTGGGCCTGGTCGTATCGGCGCACAGGATTTTACCCGCCGCCTTTATCCGCTCAAACAGCGTCCGCATTTTGGATACGTCCAACGGCGGCGATACCAGCATGCTGGCCAGGCAGGCGACGCGCGCCCCGGCAAATGCTTCCCCCTGGAGAAATGGCTCTATGTCGTCCAGCGTCAGCTTTCTTAAGCTGCCGTTGCGGCTGGTTACAAAACTGCGCTCGCCCGACGGCATAACCAGCACCGCGTTTATGCCCGTATCCATATCCGCCTTGCGCGGGGCGCAAAGCGTCACGCCCTCGCGCTCACAATGGCTTTGTATAAAACCGGCCGCCGCGTCCTGGCCCAGCGTGGATATCAGCATGGGCGCGTGCCCAAGCCGCGCCAACACCGTGGCCTCGTTAAGCGCGTCGCCGCCCAGGCTGAGCCGTATATCCTCCACCGCGATCGAACCGCCGGAAAATACGCTTTCATCCACCGGCCTTAGCAGTATGTCCGCAATCGCGGCGCCCATAATCACCGCGTCCACCGGCTTTTGTTGACTGCGCACGCAATGCCCCCCTCTCTAAATAGATGCATGCCTGATGCGGTGCGTTTAATCATCCTTTACAAAGGTAATCAGCGAGTCGGCGGGCAGCGCCAGGCGGCATTCAGCCTCCACACACTTAATAATTCCATTTATTGCGGGACAGGCCGCGTGGCCCGGAAAATGTTCCGCCGCGTAATCGTAAAGCGGGCCCTGGCCGGGCTTGGTCAGGCACAGTTCAAACGCGTCAAACGTGTCGCCCAATTCTTCCATCATCTTGCGCACGGCCTCGCAGGCCGACGCCACCTTGACGGTCACCTCCATCTGATCCTCGGATTGCGCGGTGACGGTGGTAGTCAGGTTGCAAATGCCCGGCTGTATGCGTACTTTCGTCATGGTTCTCCTTTCCAGGCGGCGCGGCGATCATATGCGCGCCGTCTCGGCGCGGCAGAAACCCGTCGTTTTCCTTCCGCGGCGCCGGTTTATATCGTTTTATCTATAGTATAACCGATGCGCGCACGCGGCGCAATTGCCTTTGCGCGCGCCGGCGGCCCAAAGGCAAACATAAAAGGACGCGCCAAAGCGGGATAGCCGCGTTCACACGCACGGCCATCCCGCC
>CAWVLE010000024.1:0-14963 GCA_963929805.1 uncultured Eubacteriales bacterium
GGGATAAGCGCAGGCTTATGGGCTCCATGTCGGCGCGGCTACGCATTTTGCTGTTGGTATTTGTGCCCGTATTTTTGGTTACGGTGGCGGTTGGCAATTCGGTTATCAATTATACCAAAAACCAAACCAGTCAATACCTGGTCAATACGGTGGAACTATACGTAAAAGAAATTGATAAAACCATGGCCAATATCAATCGCCGGCTACGCACGCTGCTGGTGGGTACGACCCAGGAAAGCATTCAGGCGGCCGGCCTTATCGATACCATTGAAAAAAGTGAAAGCCAGGTTCTGGTTAATCACGCCATTAATCAGTTAAAGCTGATATTTGGCGAATTTACCTTGGAATACGGAAACAACATAAACTTTTTTCTCTATGTCGCGCAGCGCGACAACTACATCCGCTGCACGGACGGCTATCTGTCCCAGCGGGATTATAGAAAATACGAGGAACGCATCGTAAATATGATTAAGGGCGATACGGCGCAGGCAAGCGCCGGCGTCCAGACATGGCGTTTTTTTTCTGCGGACGACGGACAGTATGCCATTATGAAGGTATACAACAAACAGGACATATACATGGGCTGCTGGATTTTAGCGGAGGACCTGGTCGCGCCGCTCAGGCAGATGGACTTTGGAAAGAACGGCGCGGTTCTGGTCAGCGATTATCAGGGCAATTATCTTGCCGGGCAGGAACAGGCCGAAGCGCAGGGCCTGGACGCGGATCAACTGGAGGACGGGCTTTACCGGCCGCGCGGCAGCATTTTGGCCAGCCAGCTGGTAATTACCCGGCGCTTTTCCAACGTGCCGTGCATGGTAAAACTGTTTATAGCCAATTATGGAACATTTGAACGCCTACTATATATACAGATGTCGCTGGTCTTTGTGGCCATATTGATGTTCGCGTGTATGACCGCGGCGGTGTACTATTTGCAAAGGGGGATACTTAAGCCGGTACGCAATTTTACCAAAAGCCTTCAGCAGATAGAGGCGGGCTACGCCAACATCGACAGCCTGTCGCACAACGACCTGATAGAACTGGATAAGGCCAACGCGGAATTTGCCAAATTGCTTGGCGAGGTGGAAAAACTGAAACTGGCCGTGTACGAACAGGAATTGGAAAAGCGCTCCATACAGCTGGACTATTTTAAGCTGCAAATAAAACCGCATTTTTACCTTAACTGCCTGAACTTTATTTATAACATGATCGACCTGGGCGAATACGATAACGCCAGGCAGATGTCGCGCATTACGGCCGATTACCTGCGGTATCTGTTTAAAAATGGAGACGGATTTGTGACGCTGGCGGAAGAGATCGACCATGTGGGCGATTATATGCAAATACAGAAAATGCGCTACACAAACGCGCTGCGCTATGAAACGGACATAGACGGCCAGGCCGCCCTCGTCAGAATTCCCCCGATGACCATACAGACCTTTGTGGAAAATTCCATAAAACACGCGCTGACACTGGAAGGAGAAGTGCTTGTCCGGGTGGACGCGCGGGTGGAGAAAATAGAAAACGAGCCGCGCGCGGTGATTACCATACGCGACACGGGAAGCGGCTTTGACCCTCAGGTTTTAAGCCAACTGATCAATCAGGGCAGCGTGCGCGGCAAAGACGGAAGCGGCGTTGGGATTGACAATTGCCTTAAACGGCTGCACCATTACTACGGCGGAAAAGCGTCGGTCAGCTTCCAAAACGCGTCGGAAGGCGGCGCCGTGGTCAAAATTTTCCTGCCGCTTTCTATTTGCGAAAAGGGGGGAGCCCAACTGCCATGACAATACTGATTGTGGATGACGACGCGCACATGGTGCGCAGTATACAAAAAAATATTGACTGGGAAAAACTGGGTATTGAATCGGTATACACCGCGGGCAACGTGCGTCAGGCAAAAAGCGTGCTGAACGTATATGAGGTAGATTTGCTCTTGTGCGATATTGAGATGCCGCAGGGCAGCGGTCTGGACCTGCTTGAATGGGTGCGCGCCCAGAAAATGGATATTGAAGCGGTTTTCCTGACCAGTTACGCCAATTTTGATTACGCATGCCGCGCGATTGCGCTTGAAAGCGCGGAGTATTTTTTAAAGCCGGTAGATTACGCAAAGTTGATGGACGGACTTGGGCGCGCGCTGAACAAGGCGCGTGAAAAACGGGAGCGCCAACAGGATAGGGTAAACAGTGAATATTGGAGAAAAACGCGCGACGAACATTTTTCGTATTTTTGGGGGCAGGTGGTAAACGGCCATTATTATGGCGACGACGCGGCTTTGCTGGAAACCGTGGAAAAGAATATGTTGCCTTATGTCCCAAAGAGCCGCTTTATTCCCATCCTGCTTATGCTGCTGGACCGAAACGGCGCGCTGGACGAATGCAATCCGGCGCAAATTGAGAAGACGGTTTTCCGGGGCGCGCATCACTGGTTTGACGCCCTGGGCGTCAACGTGTGCGTAGCGGCCGCGAAGGGCGGCTGGGCGATCGTTTTGCAGGACGACGCGCAATCAATCGACGTAAAGCGCCTGGAAAAAAACGCCGCCGCCTTTGCGCGCGATATTGCCAGAGCCCTGTCGGTAGAAGCTTTTTGCGGGATCGGCATGCGCTGCTTTATTTATGAAATTTATCAAAACCTGACGGGCGTACGCGAAATGATAGAAGACGACGTGCGCAAAACCGAACCCGTGCTGCGGCTGAGCGAATATGAGCGCTGCGGCGCGCAGTACGACGCGCTGGCGGTTAACGCGCTTAAGGTTTACCTGGATAATAACGATATTTTTCAATTTTGCGATTCGGCCCAGGCATATCTTAATGAACTGCTGAGCGGCAATCGGGTAAACGCACAGGTGCTCAAGCTTTTCCGGCTGGATATTACGCAGATGGTATACGCCTACCTTCGCCAGGCCCGCGTTCAGGCCCATGAGTTGTTTAGCGCCAGACAGAGCGAGCGCTACTATAATAACGCCGCCGCCTCGGTGGAAGATATGAAGGCGTACATCCGGCATTTGGCGCACACCTGCGACCAATGCGTCAAACGCGAAAAAGGCGTTGTGGACAGGCTGTTGGAGTATATCGACGAAAATTACCAAAACGAAATAAACCGCGCCGAACTGGCAAAGGCGGTCTATTTAAACGCCGATTATGTGTCCCGGCTGTTCAAAAAGGAGACGGGTCAGTCGATTAGCGGATACGTAATCGCAAAGCGGATGGCCGAGGCCAAAGCGATGCTCAGGAACAGCAGCATACCGATAAACGAAATATCCGCGCGCGTGGGGTACGACTCTTTTGCCTATTTTTCCAAGCTGTTCAAAAAAAGCGAGGGCGTTTCGCCCAACGAATACCGCCGCAGGGCGCGGCGCGATAAATAGCGCTGTGGCGCGCACGCCCATAAAAATACGCCAAAGGTCGCGCGGGAACGTTTTCCCCGCGCGTCCTTTGGCAAAACTGAAAGCCCCGCTTAGTCCATTACCTGCAGTATGGCGCATTTGAGATAACGGGTTTCGGGCGCGGCGGGCAAAATGGGGTGGTCGTGGCCCTGGGTGCGCATTTCGACGAGGCGCACTTTTTTGCGCGCGTCGCGCGCCGCCGCGTTGAGCATATCGGTAAACATGTCGGGCAACACATGCTGCGAACAGGAACAGCTGACCAGAAAGCCGCCCGGCCGGGTCAGCTTCAGCCCGCGCAGGTTGATCTCCTTGTAGCCGCGCAACGCGCCCTCCACCGCCGAACGGGTCTTGGTAAAGGCGGGCGGATCCAATATGACCAGATCAAATTTTTCGCGCGCGTCGGTCAGCGCGCGCAAATGGTCAAAGCAGTTGTGCGCCTCAAAATCCACCGCGCCGTCGAGGGCGTTAGTACGCGCGTTTTCGCGCGCGACTTCAAGCGCTTCCTCGGAAATGTCCACGCCCAGCACGTGACTGGCCCCGTAACGGGCGGCGTGCAGCGAAAAGGAACCGTTGTGGCAAAAACAATCCAGCACCCGCGCGCCGGGGCACAGCGGCGCGATGGCCGCGCGGTTTTCCTTCTGATCCAGGAAAAAACCGGTCTTCTGGCCGTTTTTCACGTCCACCAAAAAGGTTATGCCGTTTTCCCGCATCGCTACGCGGTCGGGCACATCGCCGTAGAGCGTGCCGGTTATTTGGTCCAGCCCTTCCAGACGGCGCACAGGCACGTCGTCGCGCTCGTAAATGCCGCGCGGCTTGATTTCCTGCGCCAGTATCTCGACCAGCAGGTTTTTCCATTTTTCCATGCCCAGCGACAGGCACTGCATCACCAGCACGTCGTTAAATTTATCCACGATCAGCGCGGGCAAAAAATCCGATTCGGCGTAAATAGCCCGGCAGCTCATGGGGTCGGCAAAGCGCGCGCGATAAGCCCAGGCGTCGCGCACCCGGCGAAGGAAAAAATCCGCGTTTACCGGCTCGTCGTGGGTGGTCAGCATGCGCAGCGCAATTTGAGATTTGGGGTTGTAAAAGGCGCGGCCCAAAAAGGCCTTGTTGCACGAGAGCACCTCGACCACGTCGCCCGGCTGATGCGCGCCCTCCACGCGCTCGATATCGGAAAGAAAAACCCACGGATGCCCCGAACGCACGCGGGTTTCGCGCGTCTTGCGCAGAATCGCCTTTGCCATGGCGCTTAACACATCCTTATATTCGCGGGCCCGGCTACCTGGTCAGGCCGCGGCACTCCAGATAATAACGTTTGTCGGTGGCGTCGCCGATGGAAAAGGTCTTGCGCGGCAAAGATCCGCCGCGCCGCACCGATTCAAACAGGCTGAATTTGTCAATCGGGCTAAGCCGTATGGCGCAGGCGCCCTGCTCCTGCAAATGTTCCAGCGCGTCTTCGCCGTGGATATAGTCAATGGACACGCCTTCGTGCTGGGCGATATATTCGTCCAAAAAGGGCTGCAACACCGCCACGGGCAGCAGATTGATGGCGTTTTCGATGCGCACCGGCGCGTCCAGCAGGTACATCTGGGCGTGCTCGTCGTCGCAGGATACGATGCTCATGCCGTTTTTACGGCACCACATGACGAAGTCGTGACTTAACTGGGCGCTGTCCGCGCCAAACACCGCCCGGTGAATGGAACGGAACGCCATCGCCCGGTCGTGCAGGTTGACGATTTCCACCAGCGCGAAACGCGCGGGGTGGTTAAGCGCGGCCTCGACGCCCAGGCCCTTTTTCAGCTCCTCATAGCAGGCCTTGGCGGTCGCCAGCGAATGATTGCCGTCGCCCACCGCGAAGAGCAACCCATCGCATTCGCCGTACAACGCGCCCAGCGCGGCGTGCAGCGCGCCCATGTGGGCGGGGCTTTCCACCGCCCAGCCGCGTATGTGGCCGCCGCCCAACATAAGCTCAAAATCGTACAGCTTACGCATTTCGCCGCGCGCGCCGTATACGGGCTCAATGAGCGTATGCTCCGGATCGTTTACCAACAGCATGACGTGGGGCGATTCCAGCGAGGCGCCGCGCCGGATGCGCATGCGCGGGGGAAGGCGCTCCTCAATGGTGCCCTCCGTGGCGCGGATCAGCGATTTGGCGGCGCGCGTGTAATCGTATCGCTCCAGATCCACCGCGCACACAAGCCCCAGCCGCCGTCCGGCGTGGGTCTGCCGCTCCACCAGCACAAAACCTTCGCACGCCGGGGCGAGCACCTGCGCGCGGTAATTGCGCATGGCGTTTCGTATGCTTTCGATGCGCTCCGCGTCCTGACCCAGAGCGCATTCAGGGTAAATTATATTCAGCGTGGATGGCGCGCCTTCGGCCTCGCGCCGCACGTTTTCCCAATATTCCGGTTGCGAGGTGAATTGATCGCAAGCGATGACGGCCCATTTTTCAAGCGAATAACCCGGTTTTGGCAACAGAATTGTTGCGGGAGAAATTCCAAATTTAAGAAAATCGTACATTTATATTACATCTCCTTGCCGAAGTTGCGCATCCATTGTATCATATCTATGTCAAAATGTCGACTGCGAAAGTGGGGCTTTTTTTGTGTCAGTTTGTAAAGAAGCTATCGTGCGCCTTAACAAATATCTGGCCGACAGCGGATACTGTTCCAGGCGCGAGGCCGACCGCCTGATCGAGGCGGGCCGGGTGCGGCTGGACGGGCGCGTGGGCCGTCTGGGCGACAAGGTGGCGCCGGGCATGCGCGTGGAGGTGGACGGACGCCTTTTGACGGGCGAAACGGAAAAGGTGTATATCGCGCTTAACAAGCCCGTGGGCGTGGTGTGTACCGCCGATCCGCGCGAGCCGCTGAACGTAATAGATTATATCGGCCACGATAAGCGGATTTTCCCAATCGGGCGGTTGGACATGGATTCGAGCGGACTTTTGCTTTTGACAAACGACGGCGAGATTGTAAACCGCGTGCTGCGCGCGGCGGGCGGGCATGAAAAGGAATACGAGGTGTGCGTGGACAAACCCATTACCGGGGAGTTTCTGCGGCGCATGGCGGCGGGCGTGCCCATTTTGGACACGGTGACGCTGCCCTGCAAAATTCAGCGCACGGGCGAACGCTGCTTTCGCTTAATCCTGGTGCAGGGGCTTAACCGCCAGATCCGCCGCATGTGCGAGGCGCTGGGCTACCGGGTAAAGACGCTTAAAAGGGTGCGAATAATGAACATCCGGCTGGACGGGCTGGAAAGCGGGCACTGGCGCGATTTGACCCGGGAGGAGCTGGACGGGCTGTTTGCGCAGCTCAAATAGGCGATTACGCGTTTTTTTTACGCGTCAAATTCTGTTAATTTCGCGCCGGATGCGCAAAATCGAGCGATTTTGGGGCAAAACCGCGTCGGGCGAAGGGCGGCCGCACTTGATTGAAAGGCCGCTTTGCGATATAATATAGCCGCTGCGCCATGCGGTTTATTAGTTTTATGCATTTTACGGGCTTTGAGGTTGGGCGCGGCTGTGCGCCGGCGGGGCCGGCGAGCGCATGGATATGGAGGTTATGGCGATGCCGATTTATATTTTCCGCTGCAAAAACTGCGCGCATCAGTTTGAACAGCTGACCAGTATTTCCAAACGCGACGCGGTGCGTTGCCCCAAATGCGGCCAGGAAGTGGCGCGCGTGTACGAGGGGCAGTGCGCCTATGGCGGCAAGCGCGGCGCGGAAGGGGGCTGCTCGGGCAGCTGCGCGGGTTGTTCGGGGTGCCATCACGGTTGACGACTACGGTTAGGGGGAGGCCGGAGCGCCGGCAGTGTGATGCGATATGATCGAAACGTTGAATATTGAGGGCGGCGTGCGGCTGCGCGGCGAGGTGGCGGTCAGCGGCGGCAAGAACGCGGCCGTGGCCATTATACCGGCGGCCATGCTGGCGCATACGCCCTGTACGATAGAAAACCTGCCCGATATTGAGGATGTGCGCGTGCTGATTGAAATGCTGCGCTGGCTGGGCGCGGACGTACAATTTGAAAAGGGCGTTATGCGCGTAGACTCAAGCACGGTGGATAAATACAGCCCGCCCTATGAACTGTCCCGCCGCATGCGCGCCTCCTATTATCTGGCGCCTGTGCTGCTGGGCATGTTCGCGCGCGCGGAAGTGCCCATGCCCGGCGGCTGCGACATCGGCGCGCGGCCGATTGACCAGACGATTAAGGGCATGACGATGTTGGGCGCGGACGTGCGCGTGGAGCGCGGCACGCTGATGGTGACCACCGAAGGCCTGCACGGCGGCGAGGTGTATCTGGACATGCCCAGCGTGGGCGCTACGGTGAACACCATGCTTACTGCGGTCAGCGCTACGGGCAATACGGTGATATACAACGTGGCCAAGGAGCCCCACATCGTGGATCTGGCCAACTTTTTAAACAGCATGGGCGCGCGCATCAAGGGCGCGGGCACCGACATCATCCGTATTACCGGCGGGCGCGAGCTGCATGGGTCCAACTATACCATTATTCCGGATCAGATCGAAACCGGAACGCTGATGATCGCGGCCGCGGCGACCGGCGGCGACGTGGTCATTACCGGCGCGATTCCCACGCATATGGAGTCGCTTTCGGCAAAACTGCTGGAAATGGGCGTGTACGTGAGCGAGGACGACGACCGCATCCATGTGCGCTCGGAAGGCAACCTGCGCGCGGTGAACATAAAAACGCAGGTATACCCGGGCTTTCCAACCGATTTGCAGCAGCCCATGACCTCGCTTTTGACCATCGCGAACGGATCGAGCATCGTAACCGAGACCATATACGAGGCGCGGTTTAAATACATAGAAGAATTAAGGCGCATGGGCGCGAACATCCGCGTGATCGACCGCACCGCCATTGTGGACGGCGTCGACCGGCTGATCGGCGCGCCGGTGACCGCCACCGACCTGCGCGCGGGCGCGTCCATGATCGTGGCCGGCCTGATGGCGGACGGTGTGACCGAGGTTTCGGGCGTGAAATACATCATGCGCGGATACGAGGATATCGACAAAAAGCTTATCGGGCTGGGCGCGCACATCGAGCGCTCGGTGAAGATGGGCGGCTTATAAAAGGGTTTTGCGCGCGCCTTCGCGCCGCGTTCCCCGCGTGGGACGGGCGGCAGGCGCGCTTTTTTTACCCGTAAAAGGCGCGAAACGGGGCGTGCGCAGCCATATTTTGGGCCAGGGAGGCGACGGATATGTCTTCGATCCTGATTAAAGACGCGCGGGCGGTCGTGACCGTGGACGCGCGCGACCGCGTGCTGGAAAACGCGTGCGTGCTGATAAAGGATGGGCGGATTGAATCGGTGGGCGGCGCGCCGTGCGCGGCCGATACCGTGCTGGACGGGCGCGGCCTGTTCGTGTATCCGGGGCTGGTCAACACCCACCACCACCTGTATCAGACCTTCACGCGCAACCTGCCCGGCGTGCAGCGCATGGAGCTTTTTGACTGGCTGCGCGCGCTGTACGAAATCTGGCGCGGGCTGGACGCGGACTGCGTGTATTATTCGGCGCTGACCGGCATGAGCGAACTGATAAAGTACGGCGTAACCACGCTGGCCGACCACCATTACGTGTTTCCCGCGTCCGGATCGGAAGGCTTTATCGAGCGGCAGTTTGAGGCGGCCGGACGGCTGGGCGTCAGGTTTACCGCCACGCGCGGCTCCATGTCGCGCGGGCGTTCCAAGGGCGGGCTGCCGCCCGACGAGCTGACGCAGGATGTGGATTGCATACTGCGCGACAGCGAGCGCCTGGCGCGCGAGTACCACGACGGGCGCTTTGGCTCCATGCGCCAGGTGGCGCTGGCGCCCTGCTCGCCCTTCAGCGTGGACGGCGAGCTGCTTGTGGAGAGCGCGCGTCTGGCCCGGGCGCTGGGCGTCAGGCTGCACACCCACCTGTGCGAAACGCTGGACGAGGAAAGGTACTGCCTGGAAAGGCTGGGCATGCGCCCGCTAAGCTACATGGAAAAGTGCGGCTGGTTGGGCAAAGACGTGTGGTTTGCGCACGCCATACACCTAAACGGCGACGAGCTTAAGCTGCTATCCGATACGGGCACGGGCGTGGCGCACTGCCCGGTATCCAACATGAAGCTGGCCTCGGGCGTTTGCCGGGTGAGCGATATGCTGCGCCTGGGCGTGCCGGTTTCGCTGGCGGTAGACGGCAGCGCCAGCAACGACGGCTCCAACCTGATGGCCGAGATGCGCGCGGCCTACCTGCTTGGCAGGCTGAATTTTTCCGGCCGCGCGCCCGGCGGCTACGACATTTTGAAGATCGCCACGCGCGGCGGCGCGCGGGTGCTGGGCCGGACGGACATCGGCTCGATCGAGCCCGGCATGGCCGCCGACCTGTTCGCGGTGGACGTGGACCGGCTGGAATACGTGGGCGCGCGGCTGGATCCCAAGGCGTTTCTGGCTACGGTGGGCTTTTCCCATCCGGCCAGATACGTTATCGTAAACGGCCGTTTGATCTGCGAAGACGGCCGTCTGACCGGCATCGACGAGCGCGCCGAGCGCGAAAAGGCGGATCGGGCCATGCGCGGCCTGTTAAACAAGTATAACGAAGGCAAGCTTTGAAAACAGGCGGCGCCCCGCGGCCGGGCTAGGGCCGCGGGGTGTTTTGGGAACGGGCAATTTGCGGGATTGAAATTCCCGCCCAAATGCGCGATAATAGAAAGCAAAGGACGGCCGCGGCCGCCGGACGCGGACGGTTATGGAGGGAACGTCTATACATGATAAGGGAAAGCTTTGCCATGCGCATACGGCCCGGGATGGAGCGGGCGTTTAGCCGGCTATACGAGGCCGTGCCGCAGGATGTGCTTGCGGCGTGGCGGCATATGGGCCTTGCCAACCAGTCGGTGTGGCGCGTGGAGGATTACGCGCTGGGCTATCAGGAGCGCGACGAGGCGCAGGCAGGCCTGACGGACGCGGACCGGGCCGCGCTCAGGCGCTGGGAAGCGGCGCTCGGCGGCGTGGCGGAATACATCGCCCGCCCGGGGCAGATGCGGCTGATGTATCACAACATCGGCGTGGTGCGCGCGGATAAGTCGCTGATCCGGCACCGGGTGTTCGCCACGCGGCTTAAGCCGGGTTGCGCCGGGGAATACAAGCGCCGCCACGACGAGCTGATCCGCGCGCGCGGCGACCGGGTGGAGGACGGGCCGGAGAGCAATTTTACCATCTGGAACAGTGGGGACCTGATATTTGGCTATTGCGAACTGGTGCGCGCGTACGACCACGAGATGACGGCTGAGGAGCGCGAGGCCAGCGCGGAATGGGAAACGCGCCAGCTGGAAATTATGGATTGGCTGACCGACGACGTGGACTGGCTTACCGGGCAACGCCACCCGAAGGCCGAACGCGTGTTTTACAGGGTATAGCGCCGGGCCGGGCGGTTTGGGTGGTCCGGGCGTAAGGAGGAAAAAATATGGAAAGAATCCGCTTTGGATCCACGGGACTAAGCGTTACGCGCACGGGGTTTGGCGCGCTGCCCATCCAGCGGCTGGGCATGGAAGAGGCCGCCAGCCTGGCGCGCGCCGCCTACGACCGGGGCATACGCCTGTTCGATACGGCGCGCGTATATACCGACAGCGAGGAAAAGCTGGGCCGCGCGCTTAAACCGGTGCGCGCGGATCTGGTAATCGCCACCAAGACGGCGGCCAAAGACGGCGCGCAGCTTACGCGCGATTTGGAAACTTCGCTGCGCATGCTCAAAACCGATTATATCGACATATACCAATTCCACAACCCGGATTTCGTGCCCGAGCCCGGCGGCGCGGACGGGCTGTACGATGCCGCGCTGGCGGCCAAACGCGCGGGGAAAATACGCTTTATCGGCATTACCCAGCATTCCCTGCCACTGGCCGGGCGCGCCATAGACAGCGGGCTGTACGACACGCTGCAATACCCCTTTAACCACCTGTCCACGCCCGAGGAAGTGGCCATGGTGCGCCGCTGCGGCGAAAAGGGCATGGGCTTTTTGGCCATGAAGGCCATGTCGGGCGGCCTGATTCGCGACGCGCGGCTGCCGTTCGTCTTTTTGCGCGGTTTTGAGCACGTGGCGCCCATCTACGGCATGCAGCGCATGAGCGAGCTGGAACAGTTCGCCCGGCTGGAGGCCTGCCCGCCCGAGATGGACGAGGAAATGCTGCGCGAAATTGAGCGCGACCGCGCCGAGCTGTCCGGGGCTTTTTGCCGGGGCTGCGGTTACTGCCTGCCCTGTCCGCAGGGCATACCGATCGATATGGTTAACCGGCTAAAACAGATGTTGATCCGCTCGCCCGTGGCGCCTTACATGACCGAGGAAATGGCCGGGCGCATCGGCCTGGCCGAAAACTGCACCGCGTGCGGCGCGTGCGAAAAGCGCTGTCCCTATCATCTGAAACCTTACGAGACGCTCAAGGGGCATTTGGAATTTTACCGCGCGCTGCGCGAGAAGTGGCTCGCCGCGGGGAAATAGTCATAGTTTGACGGATTAAGGAGAAACGCATGCGTGATTTTTGCGGGGCGCTTGCCGCCCACCCGATTATCGCGGCCGCGCGCGACATGGAGGGCGTGCGCCGCGCCGCCGCATCCGGGGTGGAGGCGGTATTTGTGCTGGGCGGTTCGATTTTGTCGCTGAGCGATATGGCCGCCTGCGCGCGCGAGGGTGGCAAGCGGGTGTTCGTCCACCTGGACCTGGTGGAAGGGTTGGCCAACGACGCGGCCGCCGTGGAATACCTGGCGCGCCGGGTTGCGCCCGACGGGCTGATTTCCACCCGCGCGCCGCTGCTCAAACGCGCTTCGGCGCTGGGCATGATTACCATCCAGCGCCTGTTTGTAATGGATTCCAGCTCGCTTGCCCATGGCGAAAAGCTGCTCAAAAGCGCCGCGCCCGACCTGATCGAGGTGCTGCCCGGGCTGGTGTATAAGGCGATTAAGCGGCTGCGCGCTTCGCTGGACAGGCCGGTAATCGCCGGCGGCATGATTACCACCGCTTTAGAGGCGCGCCTGGCGCTGGCGGCCGGCGCGCTGGCCGTATCCACCAGCGAACAGGCGCTTTGGAACGAGGACCTTTCCGGGGTGGCGCGATGAGGGTTTCGCTGGGCTATTTTGTGCGGCCGGATGTGGTAAAGGCGGATATCGGGGTTGCGAACCTGCCGCGCGCGCTGGAGGGCAGGCGTATCGCGTTTGCCACGGATATCCACACCAGCTGGATGTTTCCCGCGCCCGCGCTGGAAAGGCTGCTAAACCAGATTGATTCGCTTAAGCCCGATCTGATTTTGTGGGGCGGCGATTACGCCGAGAACATGGCCGGGCAGCGCATATTCTTTTCCCGCGCGGCCCGGCTTAAGCCGCCCATGGGCATGGCGGCGGTGGTGGGCAACAACGACGCCGAGTGCTTTGGCGGGGATATCGAGTCGATGCGCCGCATGGCGCGCGCGTCCGGCATCACGCTGCTAAACAACGAAACGCGCGATTTTGTTTATCCCGACGGCAGGCTCAGGCTGATCGGGCTGGACGATCCCAAATACGGCGCGCCCGATTTGCGGCTGCTGAAAGCGCCGCGCGCCCCGGGCGAGGCGCGCATTGTGATGATTCATTCGCCCGCGCCGCTGGCCGCGCCGCCGAAAGAGTGTCCGGATCCCGATTTGTATTTATGCGGGCACACCCATGGCGGGCAGATCGCGCTGGGGCGGCTTACCCCCTACTCGCTGGGGTACGACCAGACGCGCGGCCTGCGCGATTTCTACATCAGCGGCACGCATAAACTGGGCGGGGCGCGCCTGGTGGTATCCAACGGCGTGGGCACCAGCCTGCTGCCCCTGCGCGTGGGCGCGCCGGCGCAGATCCACCTGTTTACGCTTAGGCGTGCCGGGGCGAATTAGACGCGTATAAACGCGAACCAGGCCGTATCATATGAATTTTTTGACGAATTTTTCTTGCGGAAAAAATTCGCTTAGCGCCTTGCGGGCCGTTGACAAGGCGCATACGGTCGAGTATAATGGCTACAGTAAAGGCGTATCCTGGGGTGTGCGCCATGCGACTGCTTTTACCCACATCTTCATAAAAGGATTCCGGGTCGTATTGCGGATGCCAGGCCCCCGTTTGTCAGGGGAAGGCAGCAAGCAGGCGCAGGTCTCCGCCCTGCCTGAGCGGCGGGTGAAAAAGCGGAAGCGGACGGCACTCATGGGATACTTCTTTATTTGTAAAGGCGCGTTGAGAAACGCGCTCTTTTCATGCGATGAAACCGCCGCCCGGCGTCGAGAGGGCCGGACGCCCAAAGGCGCGCAGGACAAAGCGCACGGACGCGGAACGGGTTTTATGTTTGATAGTACTAAACTTTTAATCCTATAATACGGCGATGAAAACAGATTTTTTTAACGCGCGGCGCCGGGATTTGCGCATTTGCGGGATTTACGGGGCCGGGCGCGCGTTTTTGGGGGGATTCTATGGCGTAAAAAGCGGAATTTTATCTGAAATTGTAAACTTAACAGACCGCTGCCGCAAAAGGCATTGACAAAACGCATGGCGTATGGTTTAATATAAACCGTTTGCGAGTTTAGTATTTTTAAACTCAAAATGCGGTTTGGAGGCGCGGCATGGAGATTGGCGCGAAAATTAAACAGCTCCGGCTTCAACGCGGGCTTACCCAGGAGGAACTGGCCGACCGGTGCGAGCTGTCCAAGGGCTTTATATCGCTGCTGGAACGCGATTTGACGTCGCCCTCAATCGCGACGCTTACGGACGTGCTTGAATGCCTGGGCACCGACCTGACCGCCTTTTTCAGCGCGCGGCGCGAGGAAAAGCTGGTGTTTACCCAGGACGACACCTTTGTGAAGGTGGATGAAGAAGGGCTGAACGGCTTTATAAGGTATCTGGTGCCCAACGCGCAGAAAAACAGCATGGAGCCCATTTTGGTGGAAATCGGGCCGGGCGGCGCAACCGAGGAGGACAATCCGCACGAGGGGCAGGAGTTCGGCTACGTGCTTTCGGGCTCGGTGCAGATCCGCCTGGGCGAGCAAAAGGTGCGCGCCCGCAAGGACGAAAGCTTTTACTTTACCCCTTCGGCGCCCCACAGGCTGGTCAACCCGGGCAAGACGGTGTGCCGCGTGTTGTGGGTATCGACGCCGCCCAGTTTCTGATGTTTTAGGAGGACAGCGATATGGTTGAGGATACGAAGCTGATCGAGCTGGTGGGCATTTCCAAACGATTTGACAACACCGTAGCGCTGGACAATATCAATTTGTACATCCGCAAGCGCGAATTTATTACGCTGCTGGGCCCCTCGGGCTGCGGCAAAACCACCATGCTGCGCATTATCGGCGGGTTTGAATACCCCAGCGAGGGCAAGCTGCTCTTCGAGGGGCGCGACATCGTATCCGTGCCGCCCTACAAGCGCCGGGTCAATACGGTGTTTCAGAAATACGCGCTGTTTACCCATTTAAACGTGTACGACAACATCGCCTTTGGGCTTAAACTTAAAAAAATGCCCGCGCCGGAGATCCGCGACCGGGTGGGGCGCATGCTGCGCCTGGTAAAGATGACCGGCTATGAAAAGCGCATGGTGGACCAGCTTTCGGGCGGGC
>CAWVLE010000025.1:0-3465 GCA_963929805.1 uncultured Eubacteriales bacterium
CCGCTCAGTTCGGACACATTTACCTGCTCATGCGGACGGCAACCGGTATCGTCCATGGCCGCGCGCGCGATTTGATAATCCCGCTCGCCGTAGCGCCGCGGATAGGAAAGATAGGGAAAGCGCCCGTGCAGCACCATGCGCAGGGCCAGTATGGAGGGGGTATTCCGGCTTTGGGTTAAAAACGCCGCCTTTCGGGCCACCTGTTTGCGGCTCATTTGGGTAAGGTCGGTTCCGTCGTACAGAACCTGCCCGTCCATGGCCGGCAGCAACCCCAAAGCGGCCTTGAGCAAAGTGGATTTTCCGCTTCCGTTGGGCCCCAGAATCGCCAGAACCTCGCGCGGCCGGAAGTCCAGCGATATATCCCGCACCACGCGCTTGCCCGCGTAGCCGGCCGAAAGCGACCGTAAACGGATCATGCGTGACCTCCTCTCTGGCGAAACAGCAGCCACAGAAAAAACGGCGCGCCCGCGAAAGCCAGCACCACGCCCACCGGAAGTTCATAAGGCGCAAACATAATTCGGGCCAGAAGATCGCACACGGTTACAAAAAACGCGCCGCCCAACGCGCAGGACAGCAAAAGCGGCATGCTGTCCTCGCCGACAAACCGGCGCATGGCGTGCGGAACGATAAGCCCCACAAAGCTGAGCAGCCCGGAAAAGCTTACCGTGGCGCCGGATAGCGCCGCGGCCAATACCAAAAGCGCAAACCGCGTAGGCCTGACCGAAAGCCCGAGGCTTTGGGCGCAGTCGTTTCCCAGGGCCAAAATGTCCATCTGCTGGGAAAGCGAAAACACCGCCGCCGCGCCAAGCGCGATCAGCGCCGCCGCCGGCGCCAGGCGCGCCATGGTGACGCTGGAAAATCCGCCGATTCGAAAATCCGACACCCCGTTAAGCGCGTCGGGAACCATGGTAACCACGGTATCGATGCCGGCGCTGAACAGGTTGGAAATGGCGACCCCGGCCAGCACCACGGTCATTCGGGAAGCGCCGGTGCATTCCGCCAGGCCCATCACCAGCAGCACGCCAAACAGCGCGCCCGCAAACGCCACAAATGGCGTTACGTTTTGTGAAAGCGGCGAAACAGCGCACACCAGCGCCACGGCCAGACCCGCGCTGGAATTTACGCCGATGACGCCCGGCGAGGCAAGCGGGTTGTTCAGCACCGTCTGTATGACCGCGCCGGAGATGGCCAGCGCCGCGCCCGCCAGCAACGCCGCGCAGGTGCGGGGCAGCCGCGTATAGCGCACAATTTTAAACGCCACCGAGGCGCTGTCCCCGCCGGTTAGCGCCGAGAGCACCTCGCCCGGCAAAATCATTACCGCGCCGGCCGACAGGCTGAGCGCCGCCGCCGCCACCGTCAGACCCGCCAGCAGACCGTAAAACCAGGCTCTATTTTTCCGGGTAAAGGATGTCCGCCAGCTGCGCATACGCCTGCCCCCATTTCTCGTTGGGTTTCAAATTATAAAGGGTAGCGTCCATGACGTGATAGCGGCCTTGCTGAACCGCGCTCAGGGACGCCCAGGCGGGGTTATCAAGCAGGGTAGATTCCAGCACCGCCTCGGCCTGGGACGGATCCGAGCTTTGCAGCACCACGAAGATGTAGTCCGGGTCCCTTTGCAGTATAGTTTCCATGCTCAGTTGTTCGAGCAGGCTCTGTTCGCTGTCCGCGATATTTTCGCAATCCAGGTCGGCCAGCATTTCGCCCAGCACGCTCCCCTCGCTGGATTTTACCTTGCAGCTTGAGCCGCTGGCGCGGATATACAGCACGCTGGGCCTGGAGCCGTCCGCCCGCGCAATCGCCTGATCCACCTGGGCCTGTACCTGGGCCCCATATAGCTGGTAATTTTCCGGGCATCCGGTTATCTGGGTGCATATTTTAAGCATCTTGAGATATTCGTCAAATGTGCTCACCGAAAAGTACGCCGCGTTTAATCCCATTTCATTAAAAGCGGGCTCCAATTCCACGTTCAGCGCGGTGTTGCAGCTGGCCAGCACAAAATCCGGTTCGCAGGCGATCAAGGTTTCCAGGCTCAGTTCCTTGGTAGCGCCCAGGTTTACCACGTCCTCGCGCAGGGGCAGGTCGAAATACGTCCACGTATCGTTCGCGGTGGCCACAATCTGGTCCGCCCCGCCGGCCAGATACCATATATCCGCAAAACTGCCGATCAGGCAGGCGACGCGCTCGGGCCTGCCCGTCACGCTCACCTGGCGCCCCAAATCGTCCGTGAAGCTGAACGCCTCCTCGTCCGATAAGCAGCTCCCGCCCAAAAGCGCAGCCAGAACCAGCGCAATAATAATTTTTTTTGCCATTTCTCTTTTCCTCCCGCCTTATCTGCGGCCACGCGCGCTTTACCGCCAAAAACGCACGCAAAAGGCCCTCGCTCCTTTTAGAGCAGGGCCGCCGTTTTTGGCTCGTTTAGCGCTACGGAGGCCGTCTGTCTCCCACCGAAACACCGGCTGAACAAATCGGGCAGGTCTCCTGGCTCGGCTTCCTCCTCATCCCCGCCTTCCCGGATAATATCCAGTGGTGTTTGGGAAATCGTCCGCCTTACAGTAGCGGGGGCTGCGCCGGCTTTGCACCGGCTTCCCTTTTCACCCTGTCGGGCACCCGAATTGTGTAATCGTTTTTTATCATATCATATTTTTCTTGGCGCGACAAGCGCGTTTTGTCTTTTATTTCGCACCGAAAACGAGCGCGTTTTAAAATTTTCAGGCCGCTGCGCGCCATGACGTTGCGGCCGGCCGCGAAGGCGTCCGAACCTAGAATCAAACGGCGTATTCGCGGTTAAACTTCTCTTTGTCGAACTTGGCGCGCCGGTTTGGGCAATCCACGCGCGGGCACATGGAGCAGTTTTCGTAGTTCTGTTCGGTTTCAAACAGCAGGCCGGAACCGGACTTTACCGGCAACATCAGGCAGGAATCGGTCAGCTGCACCCCGATCTGCCCCATCACATCCCCGACCGCACGGAACAACGGCTTTTGCTGCCCAATGGGCCAATCGGCCAGCGAACCCGGGTTCATGGCGCGCAGTTTTCCGGTGTGAAACTTTTCCTGCGTCCTGCGGCGCATAAACGACATGGCGCTTCCCAGCGCCTGCTCGGCGATGGTGTCCACCCAATAGCGTTCCAGCGGGTCCGCTTTGGACTGGGAAAGTTCGTACAGCTCGCGCCCGCAGGTGACTACGTAGGCAAAGGCGCGTTTGAGCTTTTCCAAATTTACCGCCAGTATGCGGCTTTCAAAAGTTTCCGCGTCCATTTTTACCGTGCGCGTCCCCTGCACTTCCACGGCGAGCATGCGCACCATCACTTTGGGCCTGGCGACGCGCGCGGCCTCGGACAGGATGTCGTCAAACTCCTCCTCCAAGTCCCCGTCCAGATGCAGCCTTTTTATCAGCGCCTCTTTGTCCGGCTGGTAAGCGACGTTTTCTAAAATCAGCGTTTCCAATTTTTCCCCTCCCAATGTATCA
>CAWVLE010000026.1:0-2994 GCA_963929805.1 uncultured Eubacteriales bacterium
GCTGTTCAGCCAACCCCTGTGGGGCGCGGTGGGCGACCGGGTCAAAAGCCGCACCGCGCTTTTGCGCGCGTTGTGCGTAGGCGCCGCGGCGGCCATACTATCGTTTTTGATCAGCGACGCGTTCGGATTTTTGCTTATCATGCTTTGCCTGTACTCCGCCTTTTTCACCGCGCTGCAACCCATGGGCGATTCGGTCATACTGGAGTCGCTTCAGCAGCGCCGCCAGGGCTTCGGCCCCATACGGCTGTTGGCCAGCGTGGCCTTTGCCATAAGCTCCATGACGGTGGGCGCGTTGGTGGACGGGCGCATCAACTGGGTCATATACCTTACGGCGCTGATGCTGGGGCTGGTATTTTTATCCACCTTTGCGCTGCCCAACGTAGCGGGCCATCAGCGCGTGGGCCATTCGGGCAACATGCTCATGCTGCTGCGCCACCGCGAGCTGGGCCACCTGTTGGCCTTTATCACGCTGTTGCAGGTGACGATGGGGTGTTTTTATTCGTTTTTTTCGGTGCATTTTATCGCGCTGCCGGGCGGCAACGCGCAGCTGCTGGGCTGGGCCTATTTTATCTCCTCGGTAAGCGAGATGCCCTTTTTGCTGTGCGCGGACCGGCTGTTTGACCGCCTGGGCGCGGGCAAGCTTTTGTGCGTTTCGGCCCTGGCGCTCACGCTGCGCTGGGTGCTGTTGGGCTTTTTGACCGACGTTTACTGGGTGATGGCCACGCAGGTTTTGCACGGCTGGGGCTTTATCGTGATGACGGTGAGCATGTCCAAATACATTTCGCTTACCGTGCCCGAGGAGCTGCGCGCGCGCGGCCAGATGCTGCTGGCGGTGGTGGGGTACGGCGTGGCGCGCGTGGTGGGCTGCTATGGCGGCGGGCTTATCGCGCAATCCATGGGCATGGGCCCCGCGTTTTTCGTGTCGGCGGCCATTTCCGCGGCCGCGCTGGCGCTGTACGCGCCGCGCTACTTGCGCTGCCCGGCGCTAAACGGCGTGAGCCGCTGAAAACACGCGTTTGTAAATTTCGCCGTTTTTTGTTGACAAGCGCGATCGGATGTGGTATAAAATACACACAACTTCATATTCAAAGGCGATGAAGAGAAGGAGTAGGCACCTGGCCAAAGCATAGAGAGGGGCGGACGGTGGAAGCGTCCCGTGCGGCGGATGCGCGAAGTAGTCTTGGAGCTGCGGACCCAACGGGCGCGCGCGCCTCAGTAGGCTCCGACGGATTTTCCCACCGTACAATCGGGAATCGGCATCGATTTGTATCCGTGCCGGCAGAGGCATAAAGGTAGCGCCTTTATGTGAAATTAGGTGGTAACACGAGTCATTCGTCCTAATGTGGATGAATGGCTTTTTTGTTTGGCCCGGTCGGGCCAATGCGATTTATAAGAACGAGGTGTTTATACATGCAGCTGATTGACCGCTTTTTAAACCGCACGGAGTTTGCCGACTACGCCGACTTTAAAGACAATTTGAAGCTGAAAGTGCCGGAAAACTTTGACTTTGCCCGGGACGTCGTGGACGCGTGGGCGCAGAGCGATCCAAACAAGCGGGCGCTGCTGTATGTGGACGACGAGGACAGGGCGCGGACGTTCAGCTTTGCCGATATATCGCTGCTTTCGCGCAAGGCGGCCTCCTTTCTGCGCGCGCTGGGCGTGAAAAAGGGCGACCGGGTAATGACCCTGTTGCGCCGCCGCTGGGAATACTGGATTGTGGCCGTGGCGCTGGCGCGGCTGGGCGCGACGGTTATCCCCGCCTCCATACAGCTGACCGAAAAGGACATCGTGTACCGGGTCAACCAGGCGCGCGCGCGGCTGCTGATCGCGCTTAACGACCCGTTCGTGCTTGCGCAAAGCGCTAATTGTTTGGAAAAGTGCCCCACGCTGATCGACGTGATTTTGGCGGGCGACGGCCCGTTCCCCGAGGGGCGCACGGTGTTTAACCAGGGCATGCAGTCGGCCGGGCCGCTTGAGGCCGACGAGGAATGCGAAAATTCCCACGAAATGGTGGTGTATTTTACCTCGGGCACCTCGGGCATGCCCAAGATGGTGGTGCATAACCGCGCCTATCCCATCGGCCACATCGTGACCGCGCGCTTCATGCAGCGGGTGCGCGACGGCGGGCTGCACCTTACCCAGGCCGACAGCGGCTGGGCCAAGTTCGGCTGGGGCAACATCTACGGCCAGTGGATTTGCGGCTCGGCCATACTGGCCTACGACCCGGTGCGCTTCCACTCGGTGCCGCTTATGCAGGTAATGGAAAAATACCGGCCCACCTCGCTGTGCGTGCCGCCCACCATCTACCGCTTCCTGCTGCGCGACGGGCTGGAAAAGCGGCACATCGCCTCGATCGAGTGGTTCTCCACCGCGGGCGAGCCGCTCTCGCCCGAGGTCAACCGCGAATTTGAATCCATCAGCGGCCAGCCCATCCACGAGGCCTTTGGCCAGAGCGAATCCACGCCCATCACCTGCTCGTTTGAATACTTCCCCGCCCGGCCCGGCTCCATGGGCAAGCCCTCGCCGCTTTACGACGTGCGGCTGGTGGATAAATCGGGCCGCCCGGTGGAAAAGGGCGACAACGGCGAAGTGGTCATACTGCTTAAGCCGGGAAAGACGCCGCTGGGGCTGATGTGCGGCTACGACGTGGACGGCAAGCTGGTGCGCAATTACGACACGGTCTATCACACCGGCGATATCGCCTATGAGGACGAGGACGGGTATTACTGGTACGTGGGCCGCAGCGACGATATCATAAAATCCTCGGGCTACCGCATCGGGCCGTTTGAAATAGAAAGCGTGCTCAATACCCACCCGGCGGTGCGCGAATCGGCCATCATCGGCCGCCCGGACGAGATTCGCGGCCAGGTGGTGTGCGCGGTCATCGCGCTGCGCGAAGGCTACGAGCCCTCCGAAGAGCTTACGCGCGAGATCAAAAACTACGTCAAAACCAATACCGCGCCCTATAAATATCCGCGCATCGTGGAATACGTG
>CAWVLE010000027.1:0-7761 GCA_963929805.1 uncultured Eubacteriales bacterium
AGATCGGTCAACTCGGCGGCGCTTATGGCGTTAACCCGCTCAATCAGCGAGGGGAAGTAATCCTCCGAAGCCTGGGCGGCGTAGCCGTTGATGCCGGTATCCTCCAGGTACATCTCCACATCGCCCGGATACAAATAGTACGACACCTCCGCGCCCGATTCGTCTACGTAACTGGACATATACTCCGTCCACTGGCAGACAAAGAGCAGGTAATCAAACATGGCGTTTACATCGGCCACGACGCCCGACTCGGCCAGCGTTTGCCACATCGCGTACTGGGCCGACACTTCGGAAAGATCCACCGTTTCATAACGCGCGTCCACGATGCGGTAATTATACACATAGCCGAAATCGTCCGTGTAATCGCCTACCTCCAGCCGGCCCGTGATGCGGATGGGCTGGTCGGTATAATCAAAGGTCGTGCCGTCGGCGCTATACACCGCCATGGTGTTGGAAAGCTGGGTGGTGTTGGGCAGGCAGAAGGGGCAGCTTTGGTAGGGCAGGTTCATAAGGTAAATATACTTGCCGTTCAGCGGCGAAATGGTGGCCATATAGCCGGTGATGGACACGGTCTTGCCGTCCAGCTCCTTGATGTGGTCGATGCTGGCCGACTGGGAAAAGCTGAGCGTTTCGGCCACGCTATCCGTGCCGCCGCCCGATTGGCAACCGCACAGCATGCACGCCGCCAACGCCAAAATGAGCGCTACGCTGATTTTTTTCATATATAGATCACCGCCTTTATACGCGCGCGCCGTCCTGCCGTGCCATGCGCAATGTCAACACGGCGGTTGGCAAAACGGTAAGCACAAAAGCGGCAAGCGCAATCGCCGCTTCCTCGGGATAGACGCGCAGCGCGTTTAATACAATGCCCATACTGGCGACATAGTTGCGTATGAGCAATAGGAACAGGTGCGAAACGCCCAGCGCCGATAGCATGGCCGCGACGCCCACAATGGCGTTTTGTATAAGAAACAGCAGATTGATTTTGCCCATGCCGATGCCGATCAACCGCATCAGCGCGATATCCCGCCGGGCGTCGTACATGTTAAGCAGCGCGATTACCGCCACTACAAACACGTTCATCACCAGTATGACGGCGCATAGCGCGTACACGATTTTACGGCTTAAATCCACGTTATCCAGCACTTCGCGCAATACCGTAGCGGGATTGATGGCCAGGTAATCGGAATTGGAGCCATAATACGCCATCAGCGCCGAATAATCGGCCACGCTTTTGGAGCGCACCAGCACGGCGCAGATATCCCCGCTGTGGGCCTGCGCCTCGCCGGATTCGCCTTTCTCTTCGCCGTCGTGCGCGTCTTCCTCGCCATGCAACGCCCAGATAGTGGTATAATGGGTAAAAATGGCGTTGTCATAGGCCGTGTCCGTGCGCGCAAGCACGCCGGTTACGGTAAGCGGCGAGGCTTCGTGCTCGTGGCCCGTGCCGGTCAGCCCGTGGGAAGAGAGGATCTGATCGCCAACGGACAGGCCGTACTGGCGCGCGACGTCGTAGCCGGCTACAACTTCGCAGGCCTCGCTAAACATTTCGCCCTGGGCAAGCGCCTTGCCGTCCAGCAATTGCGCGGTGGCGCCCACAATGGGCGCGGAATTATAGCTGTCGCCCATGCTGAAAGGCACTACGGCGTTGACCTTGCCGCTCGCGCTTAACTCGTCCACAATGGAATAGGGGATGGCGCCCAGCGGCTTATCGGTAAAAAACATGGTGTTCATGGCCAACTGGGTAGAACTGCCCGCCGGGCCGATGATGATGTCATAGCTGCCCGCGGTGTTTATAATGCCCTCGGATACCTGCATGGATATGTTAAACGCCATAAGCCCCACGCTGGAGGCGATGACCACCGAAAGCGCCGTCAAAAACAGCTTGGCGCGGCGCACGGCCATGTTCTTAAAGGCAAACCTAAGCATGAACGTCCGCCTCCTCTCCGTCGCGGCGCACGGCGATCCGGTTCATGTCGATTACCTGGTCAAAGCGGGAGACAAGCCGGTCGTCGTGGGTTACTACGATCAGCGTGCCGCCCGCCGCGTTTTCGATCAGCTGTTCCACGATGCGTACGCCCGTTTCAAAATTCAGGTTTCCGGTCGGCTCGTCTGCCAGGATGATATCGGGGCGTTTAATCAGCGCGCGCGATGGCTACGCGCTGCTTTTCGCCGCCCGACAGTTTTTTAACGCGCCGCTTTCTCAGCGGCAGGATGCCCAGCTTTTCGAGCAGCGGCCCCATTTCGCGGGTATCTATGCCCTCAAGGCGCAATATGGCGATGTTGTCCTCTACGGTCATATCCTCGATCAATTTAAAATCCTGAAAGATGTAGCCGATGTGGGCGATGCGGAAAGCGTCGCGCACGCGCTGGGGTTGCCGGCTTATGGGCGTGGAATCAATTTCCACATAGCCATCGGTAGGCGTGATAACGCCCGAAAGCAGGTTAAGCAGGGTGGATTTGCCGCATCCGGACGCGCCCAGCAGCGCGTAACTTTTGCCGCGCTCAAAGCGCAGATCGGCATAGCGAATCAGGACGTCCGCGCCAAGGCGCACGGCCAGATCTTTGGTTTGTATCATTGATTGGTTCCTCCGGTTAATATTTAATTCGGAACGCGAGCCAATACGGCGGGCGGAAGGGTTATCCTTCGCACGGCCTGCCGCCGAGCCGGATGGCGCGCCGCGCGCTTTAATCGTTTAACCGGACTTTGAATATGACAAGGGAGGGGACGGCTACCCGCTTTTTGAGAAAAAGCGCGTACCGAACGAAAAGCATAACCAGGGTAAAAGGCGCCAGGGCGGAGGCCGCGACTTTAAATCCGCTAAGCGCAAAACCGATCGAATCGCAAACGACGCAGTTTTCGCCGTGGCAGGTATGGCTCAGGCAAACCGCGCATACGCAACACAAAAGCGCCAGCTCTATAAACAGAACCAGCGCAAGGCAAAGCGCGTTTTTCCTGTGGCGAAATTGCATATTTCATCCTAAAGTAGATGGTGATATTGAACAAATAGATTGTAAGCCTTTTTTTCGCGGCTGTCAACACGCGTGAGGCGGCGGCAAAAAAACTTACGAAAAAGCCCGAAACAGGCCATAAAAGCGCCGTTCGGGCCCTTTAAGCGATTAGCGGCGTCCGCGCTACAGGCGCACCAGATCTTCCACTACGTCGTCCAGCACGACCACCACATATGGCTGGCCTTTGCCCGCGCGCAGCTCGATTTTAACCGTGTCGGAACTGATGCGGCTCATGGGGCTTCGGGCCTGGATGATGCCCACGTTAACGGGCTCGCGTATGAGCAGCGCGGCGGCGATACGGCTGCCGTTTGCGCCGTTTTTCTGGAAGGTGAAGCACTTAAGCCCCTTGCCGCCGCGCGCCTGGCGCTCAAAGTCCACCAACAGGCAGCGCTTCATATAGCCGCATTCGCTGGAAAGGAGCACCTCGCCCTCGCTGGCGTGTTGGAAAGCGAACGCCACGCCGTCGCCCGGCGCAAGAGATATGCCTTTTACCCCGGCGGTCGTGCGCCCGTTTTGCGGCGCCTCATCCAGAGCAAAGTGTATGGCCATGCCCTGGCGCGTAATCAGCAGCATCCCGTCAGAACCATCGGCGCGCTGCGCGCTTACGAGGCGGTCGTCGCCCTTTAAGTTCAGCGCGGCAAAGCGCGACTTGCGCACCTGATATTCCGAAAACGCGCTGCGCTTTATCTGGCCCGCGCGGGTAACGCAGATAAGGTCGCCCTGCGCGTCCTCAGGCGCGTGACATAGCGCGCTAACCAAATGTTCGTCCTTTTCCAGCCCGGCCAACAGCCCGTTTAGCGGCAGGCCGCGGTCCTTCATGCGGCATTCAGGCACCTGAGAAACCGTTACCGGATAACAGTAGCCCGTATCGGTAAAGAACAGCAGCCTGTGGTCGGTCTGCGTGTAGAAAAGCGCGCGCTCGGGCGCGGATTGCTCATCGGCGGATTGCGCCCGGTCATAGGCCTTGGGCGACATGCGCTTGAGAAAACCGGCGCGGGTAAGCACTACGACGCTTTCTTCGGCTGCGGGCTGTTCCTGCTCGATTACGACCGGCTCGGGGGATTGT
This sequence comes from uncultured Eubacteriales bacterium, assembly GCA_963929805.1. GTDB lineage: Bacteria > Bacillota > Clostridia > Christensenellales > Aristaeellaceae > CAWVLE01. The sequence goes on from CAWVLE010000027.1 coordinate 4,076, forward strand.
TCGATCAGCTGCGTGCGGCGCGCGTCCGCGTATTTATCGCGCACCTCGATCAATTCTTTTTTGATTAGTTCCAGCAGCTTCTTTTCGCTTTTAAGTATCAGCTCCAAGCGGGCGATCAGCTTTTGCAGCTGGGCGTATTCCTCGCGCAGGGACAAAATTTCCAAATTTGTCAGCCTTTGCAGGCGCATATCCAGTATGGCCTGCGCCTGCAATTCGGAAAGCTGGAAACGCTCCATCAATTTGCCGCGCGCTTCCTTGGGCGTCTTGCTCGAACGAATCAGGCGGATGACCTCGTCCAGGTTGTCCACCGCCACAATCAGGCCTTCCAGTATGTGCGCGCGTGCGCGCGCCTGTTCCAGTTCGTAGCGGGTGCGGCGCGATACCACGTCCTTTTGATAGCGGATGTAGTGATCGATGATGGTCTTCAAGCCCATCTGCACGGGCTTTCCGCCGGCGATGGCCACCATGTTGACGCCAAAAGTTATCTGCAAATCGGAATATTTGTACAGCGCGGCCAGCGTCTTTTCCGGATCCACGTCGCGCTTGAGCTCGATGACCGCCCGCATGCCGGTACGGTCGGACTCGTCGCGTATATCGTATATCCCGCTAAACAGCGTGCGCTTTTCCTCGCTCAGCCGCAGGATCTTTTCCAGCATGGCGCTTTTGTTTACCTGGTAGGGGATTTCGGTAACGACCAGCAACGTGCGCCCGGCGCTGCCCTGCTCGATATTTACGCGCGCGCGCACGGTCAGGCGTCCGCGCCCGGTTTCATAGGCGGCGCGCAGCTCGCTGTTTTTTACCAGCAATGCGCCCGTCGGGAAATCCGGCGCGGGGATATGCTCCATCAGCTGATCCACCGTCAAATCGGGGTTGTCGATTTGGGCGACAACGGCGTTTATGGCCTCGCCTAGGTTGTGGGGCGGTATGTTGGTGGCCAGGCCTACCGCGATGCCGCTGGCGCCGTTAACCAACAAATTGGGATAGCGGCCCGGAAGGGTGTCGGGCTCCTTCTGCGTATCGTCAAAATTTAAGTGAAAGCCCACGGTGTCCTTGTCGATATCGCGCATAAGTTCCAACGCCAGCGCGGTCATGCGCGCCTCGGTATAGCGCATCGCGGCGGGACTGTCGCCGTCGATCGAGCCAAAATTGCCGTGGCCGTCCACCAGCATGCCGCGCATCACAAAGGGCTGAGCCATGCGCGCCAGCGCGTCGTATACCGAACTGTCGCCGTGCGGATGATATTTACCCAGGCAGTCGCCCACAATGCGGGCGCATTTGCGGTGCGGCTTATCCGCAGTCAGCCCCAATTCATGCATGGTGTATAAAATGCGGCGCTGAACCGGCTTGAGCCCGTCTTCTACGCGCGGGAGGGCGCGCTCCAAAATGACGTATTCGGAATAGGGCATCATGGACATGTGCATGATGTCCTCCATGGAGCGCTGCACGATCACCTCGTTGCGCGGCGGCTCCGCGTTATCCTTTTGCCTGCGCGGGGGCATCAGGCCTCACCTCCGATGTCGATTTTGTCGATAAAGGTATCTTCGCGGTTAAAATTGGCGTACAGGCTGATGTATTCGCGCCGGGGCTCCACTTTGTCGCCCATCAGCACGGTCACCATGCGTTCGGCCTCAGCCGCGTCCTCTATGGTCACCTGCACCATCTTGCGGCAGGAAGGATCCATGGTGGTTTCCCACAATTGTTCCGGGTTCATTTCGCCAAGCCCTTTGTAGCGCTGCAGGGTGTAGCCGCGCCCCAATTTTTTTGTGGCGGCGTTTAACTCGTTGTCGTCATAGCAATACAGCGTTTCCGAACCCTTTGCGCATTTGTACAGCGGCGGCATACCGATATACACGTGGCCCTCGCTGACCAATTCGCGCATGTAGCGGAAAAAGAAGGTAAGCAAAATCGCGCGGATGTGCGCGCCGTCCTGGTCCGCGTCGGAAAGGATGACCACCCGGTTGTATTTCAGGTGCCCAAGGTCAAAATCCTCTCCAATCCCGGTGCCCAGCGCGGTAATGATGGAGCGGAATTCCTCGTTGGCGAGCACCTGATCGATGCGCTTTTTTTCCGCGTTAAGCGGCTTGCCGCGCAGCGGCAAAATGGCCTGAAAGCGGCGGTCGCGGCCCTGTTTGGCGCTGCCGCCGGCCGAATCGCCCTCCACGATGAACAGCTCGTTTTTCTGCACGTCGCGCCCGGTGCAGCTGGCCAGCTTGCCTACCAGCGGCGCGGCCTCCAGCTGATTTTTCTGGCGCGCGACGTCGCGCGCCTTGCGGGCGGCTTCGCGCACGCGCGCGGCCTGCACGGCCTTTTCCACAATGCGCTGGCCCTCGGCCTGATTTTTTAAGTCCTCCAGATACAGCGACATCTGTTCGCCCACGATGGCTTCCACCACAGGGCGAACTTCCGTGTTGCCCAGCCGGCCTTTGGTCTGCCCTTCAAACTGGGGCTTTTGTACGCTGGCGCTTATGATCGCGGTCATACCCTCGCGGAAATCGTCGCCGGAGAGGTTGTTGTCCTTCTCCTTCAGCGCGCCGATTTTGCGCGCATAGTCGTTAAACACCTTGGTGATGGCCGCCTTAAATCCGGTTTCGTGGGTTCCGCCCTCCGAAGTGGGAATGTTGTTTACAAAGGAAAACAGGCTCTCCGTATAGGAATCGGTGTATTGTATGGCCACGCGAAGGTAGGTGGAGTCCTTTCTCCCCTCAAACAAAATGGGTTCGCCCAGGGTGTTTTTATCTTTGTTCAGATACCTAACAAAGTCGCCCAGCCCGCCTTCATAGCAGAATTCGGCGGCGCGGTTTTCCGGCTGCTTTATGCGCTCGTCCATAAATTTAAAGCGCACGCCCGCGTTGAGATAGGCCAGCTCGCGCAGGCGGCGGCGCACGGTATCGGATTGAAAATTGATATCCTCAAACACGCGGTCGTCCGGCAGGAAGCACACGGTGGTGCCGCGCTTTCGGGTATTGCCCAGTTTGGCCAGCGGCGCGCAGGGATGCCCGGATACGATTTTATGGGTTTTTGGGTCTTCCACGCTTTCAAAGCGCTGCTGGTAATGGGTGAAATCGGTGTATACGTCCACCACAAGCCAGCGCGACAGCGCGTTTACCACCGAGGCGCCCACGCCGTGCAGGCCGCCGGAATAGGCGTAATTCTTGTTGTCAAATTTGCCGCCGGCGTGCAGCTGGGTATAGACCACCTCCACCGCGGACACGCCCAGCTTGGGATGTATATCTACCGGCACGCCGCGCCCGTTGTCGGACACCTCGCAGCTGCCGTCCTTTTTCAGCGTCACGCATATTTCGGTGGCGTAGCCGTTGGCCGCCTCGTCGATGGCGTTATCGACAATTTCCCAGATCAGGTGGTGCAGCCCGCGCGAACCGGTTGAGCCGATATACATGCCCGGCCGCATGCGCACCGCGTCCAATCCTTCCAAAACCTGGATATCGCTTGCAGAGTAATCCGTTGCCATTTCCGACCTCCGTTAAGCGCGCCATCCGTCAACGCGCACAATGCATTCTAAACAAGTTATTATACCATATAATATGTAAATTATGCAAACGCCCGCGCGACATATGCCGCCAGACGCGCGTTAAACGCTAAAGTGTTTATTCCGGGCGCGCATAAAAAGCCGCGCGGCATGCGCCGCGCGGCGATTTTACAATCCGCGTTACACGGCCGGATCGGCC
>CAWVLE010000028.1:0-2566 GCA_963929805.1 uncultured Eubacteriales bacterium
ACGCCGAAATATCCGTTCTAAGCTTCGCCCCTGTGCTGGAGCCGGGAACTCCCTGCGGCATTCCCGGCGCGCAGCTTCCCGGCCCGAGCGGCGCCCTTTTTGTGTTGCACATAAAAAATAACTCCAATTCGCGCTTACGCGGGCGCTGTAAAATGCTGTTTCAGCCGGCCTTTGTAATTCGAAGCGAATACGACGGCTGTAACGCCTTTGAGAAAGATCAGGTACGGCCGTATCACTGCGAATGGGAGCGGGACATCTATACAATGTGGCGTCCTGACGCCACAGCCAGCCTGTTTTTGAAAGACGGCGTTCATAACACGGACGCCCAAAATCCCGAACTGTATACAACGCTGGATCTTGAACCGGGCGCGGCCCAAACCATAGAGTGCTACGTAGCGGTTTCGCCCGATAAAGCGGGCGTTGCGCCGGCTCTGGCTACGCTGCTACAACACGACGCTTTGGAATGGATGCAAACAACCGCCCGATTCTGGGCGGATCGTCTTGGCAAATTCAGCTGTAAAATTGAAGACGATCCGGCGCTTGGCGCGGCTTATCGCGATATGCAACTGCGCAGCGTGCTGGATAACTTCAACTGTCTGCAAACCGATGAAAACGGACGGTTGCTGGTGCATTGGCAGGGCGCGCCTTCGCACAATGTGGGCCGGTTCTGGGGTATCGATATTGAGCCTACCGCGCTCAGCGTGCTTTACGTTTTACCCGAGCTTGGGCCTTGCCTGCTTAACTATATCGCCCGGCGCAACGAACCCCGCTTCAGCCGTTATGCCGATCATTCCACGCCAATCCGCGTGGCGCTGCTCACGATCGCCGGGCAGTATATTCGCCTGACGAACGACGTCGCCTTTTTTAAAGACAACCCCGAAATACTTGCGCATATGCGCGCCGCGTATCAAAAGCTCATGGACAGCCGCCACGGCCGTTTCACGCTGTTTTCCTCGCGCTATTCCAGCGACGGCATCGTATTCCACCGCTACGACTTGGGCACAAACGCAAAAGTATTTTTTGCTTTGGACGGCTATCGCGCCGTACTGCGCGCGCTGGGCGATCCTTACGCCGAGCAGCTCGGCGACACCATGAACGCGCTTGCCGGAGACATACGCGCCGTGTTGACGGCCCAAGGGCCATTTGGCCCGCAATTTACCGGGGGCGACAATCTGGGCGAAGGCGATGATTTCTATTTCAGGGATGGTTTGTACTACTACGACGGCGAGGATTCGTCCAGCTGTATGATGCCGGTATACGGCCTGCTTGGCCTGGAGGATGAGGCATGGCGCAATTACCACCGGTTTGCGCGCTCGCTGTTTGCCACCAATTTTGACCCGGAGATGCGCGCTTTGCGCTGGTTTTTCTACGGTGGGGCAGTAGACGGAACCGCCTATGTGTCGCGCCTGGGCGGCGCGGTAACGCGCGAGGAAATGCGCGGCGCGCTTACCGATATGCTGGAATGCGCCGTGGATTTGACCGGGTCTTTGTTTTGGTGGCCCAAAGGCAAAAACAAGCGGCGCTGCATCGCTCGCTGCAGCCAGGGCCAGGGAAGTTGGGTGTTTCAGGGTACCCGTCAATGGCTTGGGCTTTACTACGATGCCGCGGCGCGAAAATTAACCGTATGCCCGCGGGGGCTGCTTCGCGCATACAGTTACCAGGGCGTGCGTATGGGCGGCGGATTGTTTGACGTGGAGTATGCGGAACAGAGCGGGTACGTTGAGTTATGTATCGTAAACCGCAACCGCTTCCCCGTTGAAATACGCGTTGGGATAAGGCCGGCCGGCGCCGGCGCCGACGGCCCAATCGCGTGGCGTGATTACGCGCTGGATCCCGGCCAATCGCTCAAAGAGCAAATTGAGCAAATCGCGCACGCGCTTACGCCTAGCTTCAAACCGGAATATACGGAAGTAAAAATACTTGGCCAGGACGGAGTTGTCTTTGGCGCTTTCGGTCTACAGCTACCGGCCGCGGATGCGCCTTCCAACGCGTTTCTGCTTAGATTTGTGCTGCTGAGCGACAAGGCGCTAAGCGACGTACGGCTAAAGCTGCACGTTCCGGATGGGTTTGGCGCCACGGCCAAGGAGCCGCGCGTGTGGGCCACGCCGCCGGAAAACGCGGGCGCGGACGCCTGCGTGGAAATCGGCCGGCTGCCCGCTTATGAACGGGCGGTGCTGCCTTTTTACGTAACCCTTCCCCGGAATGTGGACGCGCAAAACGTATGGCAGAACCGGCATCCTTTCGAATATCCGATAGCCGATGCTCAGGCGCAGTTGCTGTTTGCGCCTTCCAAATGCCCCGCATGCTGGACGCTGGAAGCCACGTTGCGTTACACACTGCACGGCCAGGCGTATAGTCGCGTTATTCAATTGCCATTTAACGCCATTTCGCAGACAGAATTTACGCAAGCCGTGCAAAAATTGCTTACCGGTCGATAGTCTTTCCCCTTCCTAGGCGCCCCGCCGTCACACGCACGGCCAGGCGCCCTTTCTTTTATCTTCTTCCACAAATTATGTCGGAAATGATTCTCCAAAGCGCTATATCTTAAATCTTCATCTACCTGGGG
>CAWVLE010000029.1:0-10546 GCA_963929805.1 uncultured Eubacteriales bacterium
CTGCAAACCGCGTATGCCCTCCTCGCCCCGGGCGATCAGCGGCGCGCCCGTCAGGATGTGCGCGGCAAAGGCGGTTAAAACGCCCGCATGCTGCTCGTTTTTGCCGTCGGTTTCCAGCTGGATTTTTTCGCAGCCCGGTTTGGCGAAGCCTTCCGCGCTTTCACGGCAAAAGTCTATGTCGCTTTTGTCGTTTTTGTAAAGCAACAGCCGCCCTTCCTCGCACACCAGCTTGCCCATTTCGCAGTCCACCTCAAAGCGGTTGGTGCCAGGCGCGTCGCCGGTGGTGGTGATAAATACGCCGGTTGCGCCGTTTTCGTATTCCAGGAAAGCGGTCACGTCGTCCTCCACCTCGATGTCGTGCCATTTGCCCTCGTGGCAAAAGGCGGTTACCCGGCTGGGCATGCCGCAGATCCATTGCAGCAGGTCCAGATTGTGCGGGCACTGGTTTAGCAGCACGCCGCCGCCCTCGCCCGACCAGGTGGCGCGCCAGTCGCCCGAATCGTAATAGGATTGGGTTCTGTACCAATCGGTAATCAGCCAGTTTACCCGCTTTATGCGGCCCAGCCGCCCGGAGGAGACCAGCTCGTGCATTTTGCGGTACAGGCAGTTGGTGCGCTGGTTAAACATGATGGCGAACGTGGCCCGCGAACGCGCGGCGGCCTCGTTCATCTGGCGCACCTGCTTGGCGTACACGCCCGCCGGCTTTTCGCACAGGGTGTGTATGTCCTTTTCCAGCGCGCGGATAACCAGCTCCGGGTGCTGGTAGTGGGGCACGGCCACGATCACCGCATCGCACAGGCCGCTGTCGATGAGTTGGGCGCCCTCCTCAAACAGGGCCACATCCGCGCCCAGTTCGCGCGCCGCCCATTCGCGCCGCGCCGGGTTGCGGTCGGCCACCGCGCAAAGCTCCAGCCCCTCGATCCGGCCCTGGCGGATCATCTGGCTGTGCGCGCTGCCCATATTGCCCACGCCGATTACGCCGGCGCGGATTTTTTTCTTTTCGCTCATTGGTTGCCTCCTGAATTATTTAAGGCTCAGACCGCGCAGGTAGTCGTAGCTGGCCTTTAAGCAGTCAAACGGGCTTTGCCCGTAGCAATCGTCCTGTTCCACCAGTGCGTACTTTACGCCGCCGCCGTCGGAAAGCGCGCGCAGGATTTTTTCAAAGGGCATGTTGCCCGCGCCCACGGCCGCCATGCGGGTTTCAAAGCCGCTGCAGGTCATGTCCTTTAGGTGTACGCAGGGGATGCGCCCGCGCAGCCGCTCAATCCAGTCGCACACGTCGCAGCCGGCCGCCTGCACCCAATAGGTGTCCAGCGTGATGCCCATAAGGTCGGACGGTATCTCCATCAGCCGGTCGATAATGCGGCTGCCGTCCGCGAGCGGGCCAAACTCAAAATTGTGGTTGTGATACATAAACAGCTTGCCCGCGTCGCGCATCATCTTGGCCGGCCGCTCAAAATCCAGCCAGAACCGGTCGATCCACTCGGCGCGGCGGTAACGCTCGCTCATCGCGCCCAGGCCGATATAGTCGCAGCCCAGGATTTCGTGCTCGGCGATGACCGCGGCGGTGTCCTGCAAAATGCGGCCCTCCGCGATGTGGGTCAGCACGATTTTCAGAGCGGCCTCGTCGGCCGCGTCGCGCAACGTGCGCGCGTCCATGTTGCCCACGGCCGAAAGCTGAACCGTGGTATAGCCCATGCGCGCGATGCGGCGCAGGCTTTCGCGCAGGTCGGCGCTTGATTGGGTAAACGCGCGTACGGTGTAGGTTTGCGCGCCCAGAACCATGTTTATCCCTCCTGCCGCCGGGCATGCCCGGCCCGTAATCGGCCGCGCGCCTTAGCGGGTAATGCGGCCGCCATTATCAGTATAGCGCGTTCGCGCCCCGGTTTCTATTGCAAAACCGCGCGGCGGCATTGCATATCTTGCACAGATATGTTATGCTTTTCGCGAGGTGGGGCCCATGCCGCAACGCAGCACATCCATTTCGCGGGAACACATATACGCCGGCCGAAACCTGACCGGTTACCAAAGCGGGCGCTACAGCCTGCACTGCCATCCGCAGTACGAAATTTACCTTTTTGTGCGCGGCCAGGTGGATTACCGCGTGGAGGGCGTGGAGTATCACCTCGCGCCCGGCTCGCTGATACTGCTCTCGCCGGGCTGTTTTCACGGCTACCGCCCGCTCAGCCGCGCGCCTTACGAGCGCTACAGCCTGCACTTTGACGCGGAACTGATCGCCCCGGCCGCGCGCGAGGCGCTGCTGGCCCCCTTTTTGCCGGGCGGGGCGCACTATCAGCTGGAAGATATGGCGCCGCTGGCCGCCGCCTTTGAGGCGCTGCTTCGCTGCGGAGCGATGAGCGGCGCGGCCGCGGAGGAGCTTGCGCGCGCCCGCGCGCTGTGCATCGTGGGCATGGCGCTGGAAATAAGCGCGCGCGCGCAGGGCGAGCGCGCCTTTTGCGGCCAGGATCGGGCGCTGGCCAGCCGCCTGCTGTGCTATATCAACGCGCATCTTGACCAGCCCGTCACGCTGGATACGCTGGCCGCGCAATTCTATTTCAGCAAAAGCTACATCAACCGGGTGTTTACGCGCGCCACGGGCGCGAGCGTGGCCGGGTACGTGTCGCGCAAGCGGCTGCAATACGCCCAGCAGATGATCGCGTCCGGGCTTACCCAGGCCGAGGCGGCCCGGCGCGCGGGCTTTTTGGACTACTCCACCTATTACCGCACCCGCCGCCGGATGGAGCGCGCCGCGCCCTGACAGGGTAAAAAATGCAATGCGGCGCTTGTCCTTTTTCCGGCTTTGTGATATGATACCGCCATAGCCGCGCATCTCACAGGCATGGGTGCCCGCGTATGCGGGTGAAAAGGGAAGACGGTTAAAAGCCGTCGCAGCCCCCGCTACTGTATGACGGACCGGCCGCGCATCGGGCCACTGGGTAAGGACGCGCACGCGCCCGCCCGGGAAGGCGCGCGCCCGGGAGGATGTCGAGCCAGGAGACCTGCCCCTGCGTGCGCGCGCAATACAAAGCGGGAGGGATTTGTTTATGAGAAAAACCGTTGCCATTTTACTTGCGCTTTTGCTGGCGCTGCCCCTGACGGCGCTGGCCTTCGAAACCCAAACCGTAACCGACGGCCTGGGGCGCGAGGTGACCATTGCGGGCACGCCCGAAAGGCTGGTTTCGCTTACCCCGGCCAACACGGAAATCCTGTTTGCGCTGGGCCTGGGCGACAAGATCGTGGGCGTGGACAGCCAGAGCGATTACCCCGCCGGGGCGCTGGATATCGCAAATAAAGTGGGCGATTATTCCGGCCCCAACGTGGAGCTCATCGCCTCGCTGGAAAGCGACGTGGTGTTCGCGGGCAACACGCTGCAAGCCGAAACCATCGACCAGCTGACCAGCCTGGGCATAACCGTGGTGTGCAACGAGCCCACATCCTACGCCGGCATCGTGCCCGGCATTGAATTGATCGCCCAGGTGTGCGGCGTGGACGCCTCCGCGCTGATCGATCAAATGGCCGCCGAAGAGCAGGCCGCGCTTGAAAGCGCCAGCGCCGCCGCGGGCGCCAGGGTGTATTTCGCGCTCTCCTTTGGCGAATACGGCAATTGGACCGCCGCCAAGGGCACCTTCATAGACGACATGATTACCATGCTGGGCGCGGTAAACGTGGCCGCCGGCGCGGGCTATTCCTGGCCGGAATACAGCATGGAACAGCTGCTCAGCGACGATCCGGACCTGATCATCGTGTCCGATTACGCGCTGGACGGCTCCATCCAGGCCCAGTTAAGCGCAACCGACGGCTACAGCGAGCTTGGCTGCGTAAAGGCGGGCAACGTGTACGCGCTGGACGCCAACACTTCCAGCCGGCCCGGCCCGCGCATTACCCAGGCGCTAAACGACATGGCCGAAATACTTTCCGCCTACGCCGCTTCCGCCCAGGACGCGGCCTGACGCGCCCAATAAATAGCCGTCGAACGTCCCGTCCCGCTTCGCGCGGGGCGGGGCGTTTTGCGTTTTGGTTTTTTCTCTGGCCAAAAACCGGACGCGGTTGAAAAGCATCTAACAGGTGACCGGTCAAAAAAATTAAGGGGGGTGCGCGCGCGTGACGAGCGAGGATTTTGCCCGGCGGATTGTGGAACTTACCGGCACGCTATACCGGGTCAGCTACAGCTTCCTAAGCGCGCGGTGCGATCGGGAGGACGCCGTGCAAAGCTGCCTGGAAAAGGCCTGGCGCAAGCGATATTCGCTGCGCGACGAACGCTATTTAGCCACATGGGTAATACGCATTCTCATTAACGAGTGCTATGCCATCTGCCGCCGCCGCGAGCGCGAACGGCCGATGGAAATGCCGGACCGCCCCGCGCCGCCCGGCGCGGACCGCGAGCTGCACGACGCGCTGATGCGCCTGCCGCCTCAGCTGCGCGCGCCCATTGTGCTGCACTACATGGAAGGCTATGAGATAAGCGAAATCGCCTCGATGCTGCGCCTTAGGCAGGGCACGGTAAAATCCCGCATGCGGCGCGGCAGGCAGAGGCTGGAACAGATGCTGTCGGAGGAGGCGTTTTTATGAAGGAACCCCGGATAAAACAGGCTTTCGGCGCGCCGGACGCGGCGTTTGTCCATACGGTGGAAAAAACCCTCCTGCGGCTAAAGCGAGAGGAGGAACAGAGAGTGAAACGTAAATTTGGCGTCGTGTTGGCCGCCTGTATCGCGCTTTGTCTGATTTTCGCCGCGGTGGGGTTCGCGGCCGCCGGCAGATGGGGACTGTTTGATTTTTTAAATAACTATGCCGGCAAAAGCGGCATATTGCCCGAAGCCGCCGGCATCGTGGCCACCGACCCGCCCCAGCGGGGCGGCCGGGGCGAGTGGGCCGGCGTAAAGCTGCGCGAGGCCGTATATGACGGCCAGTGCGTGTATATGGTGGTGGATGTGGAGCCCGCGCAGGGCATACTGGCGCTGAGCGTAAACGAAGACCCCGGCGATTCCATGGACGGACAGATCACCCTGGCGCAATACGCCCGGGAAAACGGCCTTGAAATGGCGCGCTGCTGCCTCAGCTGCGAATGGGACGCCGGGGGCGAGGCCGATGCGCTGATCGACAGCATGAACGCGCGCAGGGCGGAGGACGGCACGCTAAGCTACATGATCTATGGACAGATGGGCGAGGGCGGCGGCGCGCAGGCGCTGACGGGCACGCTTAACTTGTCGGTTACGCCCATATTGCCGGCTGAGGGCGGGGCAAAGCCGGTTTTCGGCCAGGGCAATTACGCGCTGGATACCCAAAACACCCAAACCGTTACGCTAAGCTTTTCCCTGGAGCGGGCCGAAAGCTATGGCAGCGCCCGCAATGCCGGGGCCGTGGATTATACGGACTGCGGCGTGCGCGTGGAACAGGTAGAGCTTACCGCCACGCCCATGGCCACCTATTACCGGATACGCTTTCGCGTTACCGGCGAAACGGCCTACGCGGCCACCGATGAGGGATTGTGGTTTGAGTTTGTGGACGGGGACGGCGAGCGCGTGAGCGACGGCGCCATGCGCGGCGCTACGGTGTCGCATCTGGAAAAGGACGTGCTGCTGCAGGAAGGCTCGATCGCCGCAAGCGCGCAACTGCCCGGCGCGGTTACGCTGCGCGGCTACAATTGCTGGACAAAGCAGCGCTACGAAAGCCATACCATCGCCATGCAAGAGGCGCCGTAGACGCAAGGGAAAATGAACGGGGGAGGCAAGACAGAGAGAACGCCTTCGGCGATGCCATCCCCCTTTTTCGCCCGGTCAAAAACAAAAGCCCGCAAGCCTTAACGGCCCGCGGGCGCATCTGTGGGTTTTCAAACCGGTCCGGTGAAAAACAGCGCGTATCAGCGGCCGGGATAGAATTTTTTGCGGATTTTCCGAACCAGTACCAGCGCCGCCACGTCCAGCGCGCCTTCGACGATCAGCGCCGCTCCGATAAAGCGCATAAACACAATAAGCGTGCCAAACGGGTTGGCCAGCACCACCACGCCCAGCAACACCGACGCCGCCGCCCCGCACAGCGAAAGATACCATTTTGAATAGCCCATGCGGCGCAAATCCAGCGAGGCCTGCACCTTGACGATCCCGCCAAGCAACAGCGCGAAGCCAAGCAGCGTGGGCAGCACCGCGCCGGGCGCTTCGGGATAGATCAGCGTCAGCGCGCCCGCGCCCAGCCCCACGATACCCAGCGTCAAATCCTGCCCGCGCATTACGGCGTAGGGATCCTGGGTAAAATAGCGTATCGTGTGTACCGCGCCCCAGATAAGCAGCGCGCCGCCCAGCGCGCACAGTATGACCGTGGCCGACACGCCCGGGAAGATCAGCAGCACCAGTCCGGCCGCGACCGCCGCGGCCGAGGCCAGTATGGCGCCCCAGTCCATGCTTAAAATACGGCTTTTAAACTTATTCATATCGATCGCTCCTTCAGGCGCGCATGCGCCCGCACTGTGCCGGAATTTCACTACGCGGCCCGGCCGGCTGCCCGCGCCGGATTGTATAGATTATTATACCATCGCCCGCGGCGCGGCGCAAGCGCGGCGGATAAGGGCAAACGCGCGTCCAATCCCCCACATTTTAGCAAAACGCGCTTGCGCGCGCGCGTCGGGCGCGTTACACTGTGTGTGGCGGACGACGCCGGAAGGGAGGGACGGCCCATGAAGCGCGCGCTGGTGCTGGGTGGAGGCGGATCGCTGGGCGCGTACGAGATCGGCGCGTGGCAGGCGCTTAAAGAATGTTCCTGGCGTGCCGACATGCTGTTCGGCACGTCCATCGGGGCGATTAACGCCGCGCTGATCGCGCAGGACGAATACGAGCTGGCCCGCCGCCTGTGGGACAACATCACGGTGGACCAGGTGATGGAAAAGGGCCTCAACCTGGATTTTAACCTGCAACGCATGATGGGCCAGCGCGAGCGGATCATGCCCTTTCTGCGCAAATACGCGCGCACGCGCGGGGCGGACATATCGCCGCTGGTGGCGCTGCTTAAACGGGTAATCGACGAGCGCCGCGTGCGCGAAAGCGGCATACCGCTTGGGCTGGTGACGGTGCGCTTTCCCTCGCTTAAGCCGGTCAGGATTATGCTAAGCGACATACCCGAGGGCAGACTGCTGGATTATCTTCTGGCCAGTTCGGCCTGCTTTCCGGCCTTTCCCATGCACGTGATCGACGGGGAAAGCTATCTGGACGGCTGCTATTACGACAATCTGCCCATCGCCATGGCGGTACGGCAGGGCGCGGAGGAGATCGTGGCGGTGGATCCGCAGGCCCGCGCGGCCCATCCCAACCACAAAAAAAGCCCGTTCGTCACCTATATACACACCCCGCGCCCGCTGGGCAGCATACTGCTTTTCGACCGCGCGGTAATCGCGCGCAACACGCGCGCGGGCTATCTGGATACGCTCAAGGCCATGGGCCGCGCCGCGGGCTTTCGGTATACCTTTCAGCGCGCCGGGCTTGAGCGATACCAGCGCGCCGCGCGCCGCTTCGCGCTGAGCATCGCGCGCATGGACGGGGAGATCGCCTTCCAAAACCCGTTTACCTACAAGACGTCCGCGCTGCTTGGCGAGGTGATCACCGCGCACTGCGGCGGGCGGCGGCTGGATGATACCGGCTACCTGCTGCGCGGCGGCGAGGTGTGCGCCGAGGAGCTGGGCATCGACAGCGTGCAAATGTATACGCTGGACGGTCTGTACCGCCTGGCGCTTGAGCGCCTGCCCCTTGACCAGGCCGAAAACACCGCCCGCGCGCTGGAAAACGCGGGCACGGCCGCGCGCCTGAGCGCCCTGGGGCCGCTTTCGCGCCCGGCGCGCGTGGCCACGCTTTTGAGGCTTATGCAGGGCGGCGCGCCGCATGCGGACGGCATGCCCGCGCTGATGGGGCTTCTCTCGCGCGAACTGGCGGCCGCCTGCTTTTTGTACGAAATGGGCCGCGAAACGGCCTGAAAACGAGCGAAAGGATGAAGTAAGACATGCGTGCCGAATACATTGTACCCCTGGTAACCGCGCTGGACGCGCAGGGCGGGCCCGACGAGCGCGGCATCCGCGAAAGCCTCCGCTTTGTAATCGAGGGCGGCATGGACGGCGTCGCCGTTCTGGGCTCGATCGGCGAATTTTTCGCCGTCTCCCCCCGCGACAAGCGCCGCGTGATCGACATCGCGGCCGATGAAATCGGCGGGCGCGTGCCCATGCTGGCCGGGGTGGGCGGCATGGATATAAGCGAAAGCATCGATTTGGCCAACTACGCCTTTAAGCGCGGCGCTTACGCCGCGCTGGCCATCAGCCCGTACTACTTCCGCCTGTCCGAGCGCGACATACTGGCCTATTACGACCGCCTGGCCGCGTCGGTAAACGGGCCGGTATATCTTTACAACTTTCCCGAGCGCACGGGATACGACCTGGGCTGCGAGATCACCCTTAAACTGCTGCGCCGCCACAAAAACATACTGGGCTACAAGGATACCCTGCCCGGCATGGACCACACCCGCGCGCTGATCGAGGCCGTGCGGGCGGAGTTTCCCGAATTTAAAATCTATTCCGGGTTCGACGAGAATTTTGCGCACAACGCGCTCTCGGGCGGCGCGGGCTGCATCGCCGGGCTGGGCAACGTGCTGCCCGAGCGCCTGCGCGATTGGGCCAGGGCGGTCAACGCCAACGACGCCGCGGGCATCGCCGCGGGCCAGCGCACGGTCAACCGCATGATGGCGCTGTACGCCGCCGCGCCGCTGTTCATCCCCGCCATCAAGTGCGCCATGGCGCTGCGCGGCGTGCCGGTCGGGCCCGCGTGTACTTTCCCCATTCAAAGCTGCGACGCCTCCGAGCGCGATAAGATCGCCCGGCTGCTCGCCTCGTGCGGCCTTATCTGACAAAGCGGCGTCAAATACGCGCGGGCCTTTTTTCGCCCCGCCGGTTGCGCGCCGCAATTTTATTTACTTATATTTTAAACGAATATTGACGGCGCGTAATAATTATGGTATACAGGATGTGTAGGGGAAAATTTGGCCATGGAAGCGCGGGCGCCTGGGCGGACGCTGTCAGCCGCGCCGCGAACAGGGAATGGGGGGAATGAGAATGAAACGCTTAATTTGGATACCGGTTATACTGTGCGTTGTGTTTTTTGCCCTTACATGTACGGCATGGGCCGGAGGGGTGTTTACCGTAACCTACGACGCGAACGGAGGCGAAAACGCGCCCGCTCCGCAAAGGGGCGCCGGGGGAAGCCCGCTCGTGCTTTCGCAGCAGGTTCCCTCCAGGCCGGGCTACCGTTTTTACTGCTGGTCCACAAGCCCCGTGCGCGATACGGACGGCGCGCCTTCCGTGCCCGGCTCGCAGCGCTTTATGCCGGGCGATACGGTAAGCGGGGGGTACACCCTGTACGCCGCGTGGGTTTCGGACAGCTGGCAATCCGGCGATTTTGAGTACGAGGTATCCGGTTCCGGCGCGGTGATTACCGGCTGGTGGGGCGAAGACAGCGTGGTCAGCCTGCCCACCTCGATCGGCGGATACCCGGTAAAAAAGCTGGGCGACGAGGCGATGTCCTATCTGGAGGAGGGGGCCGAACACGTAATCATCCCCGAGGGGGTAACCGCCATAGGGGAGCTGGCCTTTTACACGAATATTTCCACGCGCCGCGTAACGCTGCCCAGCACGCTGACCACGCTCGGATACGGCTGTTTTATGGAATGCGCCAGCCTGGAAAGAATACGCCTGCCCGAAAAAATAAAAAAGATCCCCCCGGGCGCGTTTGACGCCTGCTATTCGCTTGAAGAGATTTATATTCCGCAGTCGGTTACCTCCATCGCGAAAAATTCCATTCCGCGTCTGACCGTGATATACGGCCAAAAGGGCAGCTACGCGCAGCGCTGGGCGAAGAAAAACGGCTACACTTTTCGCGACGCCGGCCAGGCGGGCCGCCTGTACGCCATTACCTACGACGCCAACGGCGGCTCGGGCGCGCCGCAGACCCAGTATGGGCTTTACGGAGAGGATATTCTGCTTCCCGCCGGCACGCCGGTTCGAAGCGGTTACGCCTTTGCCGGATGGAGCGCGTCGCCCAATAAGGCCGGCAGGCTGTATTATCCGGGCGAGGCAATCTATTCGGGCATGAACAAAGACGTTACGCTGTACGCGAGCTGGGCCGAGCCCAGCCCGGCCCAGTACCAATACGGCCAATACATAACGCTTAATGGCACCATCCGCCAGAAGCGCTGGCGCAATAACGTGGGCGACCGGCAAACCACCGTATTTCTGGATTTGGATCAAAAGTCGGATTTCCTGGGCATACGGTGCGGCTGTATCCCAACCAAAATCCCCACCAACCATTACGGGCAGACCACCATACAGATACGCGGCGCGTACAGCGCGTATTACGACAAAAGGGCGGTCAGCGTGCGCGGACGGCTGTCCGCGGACGGCGGCACGATCTATTACTTCACCCATCCCTTCCTGGAAGACGCGCAGGTAACGGTGCTGCCCGGCGCCAGGTCCGTGCGCGTATCGCAATCCAAACTGCGCCTGTACCCGGGACAGAGCTACCGC
>CAWVLE010000030.1:0-7910 GCA_963929805.1 uncultured Eubacteriales bacterium
CCTGTTCAAGCGCTATTTTAACGCGGGCGGAGAAATACGCGCCAGCCACACCGCGCGGCTGGGCGGGCAGACCCATTACACGCTTAAGGCCGAGCCCGCGGACGTGCCCGGGCTGCTTTCGGCGCTGGAACTGCTGGACGAGGACGCGCCCTTTGGCATGCGCTCCACGCCCGACGAGGCCATGCTGCGGCGCGAGTGTTGCCGGCGCGCCTTTTTGCGGGGCGCCTTTTTGGCGGGCGGCTCGCTGAACAACCCGGAAAAGGCCTATCACCTGGAAATTGCCGTGGGCGACGAACAGCTGGCCGGGTGCATCGTTAAGATCATGGACGGCTTTGGGCTTAACGCGCGCCTGACCCAGCGC
Organism: uncultured Eubacteriales bacterium; assembly: GCA_963929805.1. GTDB lineage: Bacteria > Bacillota > Clostridia > Christensenellales > Aristaeellaceae > CAWVLE01. Next base: position 362 of record CAWVLE010000030.1, read on the forward strand.
AAAAGCCAGTACCTGGCCTACTTGAAGGGCTCCGAACCGATCGCCGATCTGCTCAGGCTGATGGGCGCGAGCGGCGCGTTGCTTCAGCTTGAAAACGTGCGCATCGTAAAGGGCGTGCGCAACGAGGTAAACCGCCAGGTCAACTGCGACCAGAGCAACCTGGATAAGACCATTTCGGCCGCGCAGCGCCAGATCAGCATGATACGCGCCATAGAGCGCAAGGCCGGGCTGGACGCCATTCCCCCGCACCTGCGCGAAATCGCGGAACTGCGCCTGCGCTATCCGGACGCCTCGCTTACCGAACTGGGCGGGATGGCCACGCCTTCCATCGGGAAATCGGGGGTAAACGCGCGCATGCGCAAACTGGAAGCGCTGGCCGAGGAGCTGGTCAATCAATAGGGCGATTTGAACGCGCCCTAAAATAAACGCGGCCCGCGTAGGGTGTCGAAAAAGTCCGCCTGCGGCGTTCTTTTTCGAGTGTAAAGCGCTGACAAAGCCCGCAAACGCAAAAACCGCTTCTGAAAGGAAAATCAGGAAGCGGTTTTTGCTTACGGCGTCAGCGTCGCTTGCCTGTCTTGCGGGCATTCTAAGCGCTTCGGCAGTATGTTGACAGGTCAGGACAGTTCAAACGCGCCGGTGTAAAGCTGATAGTATTTGCCCTTCTGCTCCAGCAGGCTTTCGTGGTCGCCGCGCTCAATGATCCGGCCGTGCTCCAGCACCATAATGGCGTTGGAACTGCGCACGGTGGACAGGCGGTGGGCGATGACGAACACCGTGCGGCCCTGCATCAGGCTGTCCATGCCGCGCTCCACAAGCGCCTCGGTGCGGGTATCGATGGAGGAGGTGGCCTCGTCCAGTATCAATACGGGCGGATTGGCCACGGCCGCGCGCGCGATGGCCAGCAGCTGGCGTTGGCCCTGGGACAAGTTGGCGCCGTCGGAGGTAAGCATCGTGTCGTAGCCCTCGGGCAGGCGGTTGATAAAGCCGTCCGCGCCCGCCAGCCTGGCCGCGGCGGCCACGTCCTCATCCGTGGCGTCCAGCCGTCCGTAGCGGATGTTATCGCGCACCGTGTCGGTAAACAGGTGGGTATCCTGCAAAACCATGGCCATGGAACGGCGCAAGTCGGGTTTTTTGATTTTGTTTATATTGATGCCGTCGTAACGGATTTTGCCTTCGGGCACGTCGTAGAAGCGGTTGATCAGGTTGGTGATGGTGGTCTTGCCCGCGCCGGTCGATCCCACGAAGGCGATCTTCTGCCCGGGCTTGGCGTACAGGCTTATGTCGTCCAGCACGATCTTATCCGGATCGTAGCCGAAGGTCACGTCGAAAAATTCCACCTTGCCACGCACCGGCTCGTAGGTCACGGCGCCGTCCGCGCGGTGCGGGTGACGCCACACCCATTCGCCGGCCGAATCGCGCTCCAGCGTCACATAGCCGTTATCCTCCTCGATCGGCTCGTCGATCAGCTTGAACACGCGCTCTGCGCCGGCCAACGCGGCCAGCACCGCGTTAAACTGCTGCGAAATCTGGGTGATGGGCTGAGAGAAGTTTTTGGTGTACTGCAAAAAGGCCACGACCGTGCCCAGCGAAAGCGTGCCGGTCAGCGCCAGCAGGCCGCCCGCGATGGCGGTTATGGCGTACAGCACGTGGGAAAGGTTGCCCATAATGGGCATCAGGATGTTGGCAAAGGTATTGGCGCTGGTGGACGCGGCGCACATTTCCTCGTTCAGCTGGTCAAACTGGGCCTTGGTCTGCGGCTCGTGGCAGAACACCTTGACCACCTTCTGGCCTTCCACCATTTCCTCGATGTAGCCGTTCAGGCGGCCCAGCGCGGCCTGCTGTTTTACGAAGTAGGCGCCCGACTTGCCGCCGACCAGGCGCACCACGCGCAGCATGACGAACAGCATCGCGATGACCACGATGGTCAACTGCCAGGAATAGTTGAGCATCATGATAAACACGCTGATTACCGTAATAGAGGAGGAGATAAAGTTGGCCACGCTGTTGGACAACATTTCACGTATGGTGTCGATGTCGTTGGTGTAGCGGCTCATAATATCGCCGTGCGTATTTCGGTCAAAATAGCGTATGGGCAGCTTTTCCATATGGTCAAACAGCTGCTGGCGCAGGCTGAGCAGCGTACCCGTGGATACGTTTAGCATAATGCGCATATAGCCGTAGCTTGCCGCCGCGCCGCACAGGTAAACCGTTGCCAGCGCGGTCAGCATGCCCGCCAGGCCGCGCAACAGCTCGGCCGCGTTGCCCTGCTGCATGGGCACAAAATAGTCGTCGATCAGTTTTTGCAAAAACGACGTGCCGATTACCTGCGCGCCCGCGCTTACCACAATAAGCGCCACAACCAGCAGCATATGCCACTTGAATTTGCCCATGCAGGAGATCAACCGCTTGAGCGTAGCGGACGGATTTTCCACCTTAACAGGCGCGTGTTGCCTGTGACCCGGACCCGGCATTTAGGCCACCCCCTTAAGCTGCGAGGTGTATACCTCGCGGTAAATTTCGCTTTCCTTAAGCAGTTGTTCATGAGGCGCGAAGGCCACTACCCGGCCCTCGTCCAGCACCAGAATGCGGTCGGCCTCCATCACTGAGGCCACGCGCTGGGCGATAATCAGCTTGGTGGTGTTGGGCAGCGCGCCGCGCAGCGCCTGGCGTATCGACGCGTCCGTGGCGGTATCCACCGCGCTGGTGGAGTCGTCCAGTATCAGTATTTTGGGGTTTTTCAGCAGCGCGCGCGCGATGCACAGCCGCTGCTTCTGGCCGCCGGATACGTTTACGCCGCCCTGGCCCAATACGGTGTCGTACCCGTTGGGGAAGCTTGTGATGAAATCGTGCGCCTGCGCGGCGCGGCAGGCCTGTTCGATCTGTTCGTCGGTGGCGTGTTCGTCGCCCCAGCGCAGGTTGTCGCGTATGGTGCCCGAGAACAGCACGTTCTTTTGCAGCACCACCGATACGCCCGCGCGCAGGTTGTCGAGGGTGTACTCGCGCACGTCGTGCCCGCCCACCAGCACGCGGCCTTCGGTCGCGTCGTACAGCCGGTCGATCAGCTGCACAAAGGTGGTTTTGGAACTGCCCGTGCCGCCCAATATGCCGATGGTTTCCCCGGCATGTATGTGTAAATCCACGTCGCTGAGCGTCATGCGTCCGCCCGCGCCGGCGTAGCTGAAGGACACGTTTTCAAAATCGATGGCGCCGTTTTCTACCTTCAGGTTGGGGTCAGCGCCGTCGTCGCGTATGTCGATCTGCTCGTCCAGCGCCTCGCAGATACGCACCAGAGAGGCGCGTGAGAGCACGCACATGATAAAGATCATGGACAGCATCATAAGCGACATCAGGATTTGGGTGATGTAGCTGATGAAGCTGGACAACTCGCCGATGGCCATAGCGCCGCCCGCGATCATGTTGCCGCCAAACCACAACACCGCCACGATACAGCCGTACATGCATATTTGCATGATGGGCATGTTCAGGATAACCAGCTTTTCGGCGTGTACCTGCGCCGAACGCACCGCCTCGGCCTCTTCCTCAAATTTGACGCGCTCGTAATCCTCGCGCACAAAGGCTTTCACCACGCGTATGGCGATCAGGTTTTCCTGTACGCGCGCGTTCAGGCGGTCGTACCTTTTCAGCATGGCGGTAAAGCGCGGGTGCGCGTTGCTGGCGATGAGGTAAAGCAGTATCGCCAACACCGGAATGACGACCAGAAATACGGCGGCCAGCGAGGCGTTGATTGAAATGGATAAGAACAGCGCGCAGATCAGCATGATGGGCGCGCGCACCGCCATGCGCACCAGCATCATAAAGGCGTTTTGCACGTTGGTAACGTCGGTGGTCAGCCGCGTGACCAGCGAAGCCGTGGAAAGCCGGTCCACATTTTTAAAGGAATAATCCTGCACCTTGTCAAAAAGCGCTTTGCGCACATTTTTCGCAAAGCCCATGCCGGCCATGGCGGCAAATTTGCCCGATAGCGCGCCAAAGCACAAACTGACGCAGGCCATGACCACCATCAAAAGCCCCATCAATACCGTGTAGCGCATGCCGCCGTCGCCCTGTATGCCCACGTCGATGATGCGGGCCATGACCAGCGGAATCAATACTTCCATGATCACCTCGCCCACGATGGTCAGCGGCGCCAGAAACGCGTATTTTTTGTAGGCGCCCACATAACCGGAGATTTTTCTGATCATTTACGATCACATCCTTCGCTTATATTTTCCAACATTTTTTTCAACAATTGAGTGGCCTGATCAATTTCGTCCTGCCCAAAGCCGTCTATCATTCGCGCGTACATGGCGCGCGCGGTATCGCGTATGCCCGCGCGCACCAGCGCTTCCTGCTCGGTCAGCTCCAACAGCCGCGCGCGGCCGTCGGATGGGTCGGCTACGCGCCGCACAAACCCCTTTTCCTCCAGCCGGTTGATTAAACCGGTCACCGTGGGGTTTTTCAGCCGAAAAGCGTCCTCAACCATATGCTGGTTTACCCGGATTCCCTGCTGCGCGCGCGTGTATAAAAACCTGAGCACGTCGGTCTGCGCGCTGGTCAGCCCGAACGAGGACAGCCGGGCGTTGATCTCGCGCTCAAACACATTATGCAGGCGCTTTATCAGCCAGATTAAACTGGTATTGTCCATTGGACGACGTTCCTTCCTTCATTTGAATAGCACGCTATGGATTATACGAAACAATTGCGGCAATATGAGCCTATTTCGTGTAAACTTTTGCCTAAATCATGCGCATAAACAAAAAAAGCAGGCGGAAAACGACCGCCCGCTCAGAAAGCCTATTACCATTCGGCGATGGATTGATCCTCGTGCCGCCAGACTGGGTTTTTCCATTCGTGGGGGTGCTGATTTTCGGACAGCACCAGTTCCCGGTTTACCTCTATGCCCAGGCCGGGCCGCGTAGGCAGCGCGGCGAAACCAGTGGAAAAATCAAACACTTCGGGGTTTTTAAGGTAATCCAGCACGCCGTGGTGCTCGTTATAGTGTATGCCCATGGACTGTTCCTGGATAACCGCGTTATAGCAGCTGGCGTCCACCTGCAAACAGGCGGCCAGCGCGATGGGGCCCAGCGGGCAATGGGGCGCCAGCGCCACGTCGTAAGCCTCGGCCATGGCGGCGATTTTTTTTACCTCGGTAATGCCGCCCGCGTGGGAAAGATCGGGTTGAATGATATCCACGCCGCCCGCCTGCAACAGGCGCTTGAAATCATATTTGGAAAAGAGGCGTTCGCCGGTCGCGATGGGGATGTTGGCCACGCGCGCGATTTCGATAAACTGGTCCATGTGTTCGCACAGCACCGGCTCCTCTATGAACATGGGGTCGTATTCCTCCAGCTTTTTGGCCAGGATGCGGGCCATGGGCTTGTGTACGCGCCCGTGGAAATCGATGGCGATGCCAAAATGTTTGCCCGCCGATTCGCGTATGGCCGCCACGCGCTCGAGCACCGCGTCGATTTTTTCGTAGGTATCTATGTATTGAAGCTCCTCGGTGGCGTTCATCTTAACGGCGGTAAAACCGGCCGCCTTTTTTTGGAGCGCCGCGGCGGCCACGTCGCTGGGCCGGTCGCCGCCAACCCAGCTGTACACCCGCATCTTATCGCGGCAGCGGCCGCCCATCAGTTCGTACACCGGCGCGCCGAAATACTTGCCCTTGATGTCCCACAGGGCCTGGTCAATGCCCGCGATCGCGCTCATCAGCACGGGCCCGCCGCGGTAAAAGCCGGCGCGGTACAGCGTGGTCCAAATATCCTCTATGTTGCGCGGATCGGCGCCGGTCAGGTAGGGCTTCATCTCTTCCACGCAGCACAGCACCGTGGCGGCCTTGCCTTCCAGCACGGGCTCGCCCCAACCGGTCAGGCCGTCGTCGGTCGTAATTTCGACAAAGCCCCAGCGGGGCCGGACGCGATAGGTATTTACGGACTGAATTTTCATGCCGAACGCCTCCCGTCATTTTCCATGCCATTGTACCACGCGCGCCGCCGCCCGGCAAGCGTCCAGCCGCCATTTCGCAAAAATATGCGATTAACCGGCTAAATTGGCAAATTTTTGCTGCCCGGTTTTACATTTTGCCGCAAATGCGGTATAATATTTACACAAGGCCGTTTGGCAGATGGGAGCGGTTGTATGATTAAAGCCAATCCAAAAAGCGAATTTCCGGATTATATCGACCCCGAAATTCTGGAAAAGCAGCTTAAAAACCTCCAATCCTACATGCGCATGCAACAGCTGTACAACGGCGCGATTCGCGAGATGAAGACAAAGCTGGAGGTGCTGGACGACGAATTCCACGTCCGCACGGCGTATAACCCCATCCACCATATCGAAAGCCGGCAAAAGACGCTTAAAAGCATCATAGAAAAGCTCATTCGCAATAACCGGCCGATTACCATTGAATCGGCGCGCGAAAACTTAAACGACATCGCGGGCATACGGGTAATCTGCTATTATATAGAAGACGTATACACCGTGGCCCGGATGCTTAAAAATCAAAGCGATATCACGCTGGTGCGCGAGCGCGATTACATACGCGAACCCAAAGAAAACGGCTACCGAAGTTTGCACCTGGTGGTTAAAATACCGGTGTTTTTGTCCAGCCACTCCGAGCAGGTTCCGGTGGAAATCCAGCTTCGCACCATCGCCATGGACCTGTGGGCCAGCCTGGAACACCAGATGCGCTATAAGGCCGAAACCAACGTGCCGTTCGCGCTGCGCGAACGGCTTAAACAGTGCGCTGAGGACTGCGCGCGCATCGATAACGAAATGCAAAAGATCCACCGCGAAATAGACGGCCAGGCGCCGCAGCGGCAGGCGTAGCGCCACAAGTAAGGTATCTAAGCAATAGGAAGGAGCAAATGCGGCATGCGGTTTGCGCGGTATGAACGGCAGGTATATTATTATGAAACCGACCAGATGGCCATCGTCCACCACGCCAATTATATACGCTGGTTTGAGGAGGCGCGCATTGACGCGATGGAAAAGGCGGGCATCCGCTACGGCGCGCTGGAAGCGCGCGGATTGCTCATTCCGGTTTTGAGCGTCTCATGCGAATATAAAAAGAGCGTGCGCTTTGGCGAACGCGTAGTCATCCTATCCAACCTGTACGATTTTGAATCCACGCGCGGGGTGCGCTTCGCGGTGCGCTATAAAATAGAAGGCGAGGACGGCACGCTGCGCGCCGCCGGCGAAAGCAGGCACTGCTTTGTGGACCGTCAGATGCGCGTGGCGCGCATAAAGCGCGATTATCCCGACGTATACGCGGCTTTCGCCGCCATGGAAAGCGCGCTGCGGGAAGAGGCGTAAAAAGCGGCAACGCGCGATGGCGAACGGCGCGGAAACGTAAATTGAAAAACCCGGCCAGGGCTCGTTGCCTGGTCGGGTTTTCAATTTGCCTGTCTATCCGCGCCCGTATTAGAGCGCCTTGGTGCGGATTTCCTCCTGCAGTTTTTCAAGCAGCGCGTCCACGCTCATCGCGCCCAGATCGCCTTCCTTGCGCGAGCGCACGGACGCCGTGCCGTTTTCGGCTTCCTTATCGCCT
>CAWVLE010000031.1:0-4361 GCA_963929805.1 uncultured Eubacteriales bacterium
GCGCTACCAAACTGCGCTACACCTCGAAAAATGGAGCCAATGAAGGGACTCGAACCCTTGACCTGCGGTTTACGAAACCGCTGCTCTGCCAGCTGAGCTACATTGGCAACTTATGGCTTGCCGCTGACAGTTAAAAATTATAGCACAGGGGGCGCGTTTCTGTCAATAGGAGAAAACCGTATTTGACAAAATAATTTTCGATTCTATCCAACGGGCGTTTTGCCGTTTAAACGTCACTAGTTCAAAAGGCGGCGTCGCCGCACATTTTAATTTGCTATCATGAAGCGCGCGCCGGGTTTGCGGCTTTGCCTTTTCCCGTCCCAGGCGTTACTCACGGCGGCATTGGCACCAGGGACAGGATCGCGACGTCGCTTTTCCGCTCGGCGTAAGCTTAGCGGCAACATGGCGATCCATACCGGTACGGATTAAAGGCGCGGCTGCAAACGCTGTCTATAGGCAGAAATAACGACTTCAAATCGCCGGCCCCGGAGCGCCGGTAAAGCCCGCATACGCAAAAACCGCTTCCCAAAGGCGGGGGAGGAGGTTTTGCGTATGGCGTGGGCGTCGCTTGCAAACGGCGCTTACTTACGTTCTGCGGAAAGATTCCTGCGTTTAACGGCCATGTATGAAAGATATATGTAGGGCTTTTCCAACATTCGCGCTGGCCGCTTTGCCTACAGCGCCGCCGCTGCCGGCGTGTATTCCAGGTTCAGCGCCTCGGCTACGCCTTTACAGGTACATTTGCCGCCGTAACAGTTAAGCCCGCTCATCAGGCCTTTGTCCGCCTTACATGCCGCTTCCACGCCCTTGCCCGCCAATTCCAGGCCATAGGGCGCCGTGGCGTTGACCAGCGCCTGGGTGGCGGTTCTCGCCACTGCGCCGGGCATGTTGGCTACGCAGTAGTGAACGATGCCGTCCACCAAAAAGATGGGGTCGGCATGGGTCGTGGCATGGGTCGTCTCCACGCAACCGCCCTGATCTACCGCAACGTCCACGATTACGGCGCCGGGCTTCATCAGCTTCAAATCCTCGCGCCGCACAAGTTTGGGGGCCGCGCGCCCGGGCAACAGCACCGCGCCAATGACCAGATCCGCCTGGGTCAAGCATTTGAGAATGTTTTCGCGGTTGCTGTACAGGGTTGTGATTTGTTTGGGGAAAATATCGTCCAAATAGGCCAGGCGCTTGACGTTTACATCCAGCACCGTGACGTTCGCGCCCATTCCCACCGCGATTTTGCAGGCATTGGCGCCTACGTTTCCACCGCCCAGAATGGCCACGTTTCCGCGCTCTACTCCAGGCACGCCCGCCAGCAGGACGCCCCTTCCGCCAAACGTCTTTTCCAAATACTTGGCGCCTTCCTGCACGGACATGCGCCCGGCAATTTCGCTCATCGGGGCCAGACAGGGAAGGTCGCCTTCGCTTCCCACGATCGTCTCATAGGCGACGGCCTTAACGCGCGCCTTTAACAGCGCCATGGTCAAAGGCGCGTCCGCCGCCAGGTGCAGATAGGTGTAAACGATCAGGTTTTCACGCAGGTAGCGATATTCCGGCTGAATGGGTTCCTTGACTTTTACAATCATATCCGCGCCGTTCCAGACCGCCTCCGCGCTTTCCAAAATGCGCGCGCCCGAAGCGATGTATTCTTCATCCGTGTAACCGATGGCCGCGCCGGCGTTGCGCTCCACCAGCACCTGGTGGCCTGCCTGGACAAAGGCATGCACCCCGCCCGGATTCAAACCGACGCGGTATTCGTTATTCTTTATTTCTTTCGGAATGCCGATAATCATGGTATTACCCTCCTTGCTGTCGGTAATAAAACGACTGTGGCTCGCCTGTGGGCGATGGGCGAAATAAGGACGGCTCGTCTTTTGCGCAATATGGTTATGGGTTAAAGCGGCCGCTTAGCATAATCCCGCGGCGCGTTCGTTTAATCGCTCGCGGCGTGTGGCGAATTTCAATAACCTTTTCTCGCATACTTGAAACCGGGTTGATATAGCTATACCCATACGTAAATTGGCCGTACTTTTTATGGGATCCGCCGCGCATTGGAAGGCCGCTGTTTGACGCGCATTATTCACCGCAAAAATCAAAGTTCCAGGCAAAAAAATTATAACATGTCTTGCTATTCTTTACAATACTGTATTGATTATATTGTCAGGATATGTCAATAAAAGGTGGGGAGCCGCGGCATGGCCAAATAATTGCCACAATAAGCAATGACAATTTGGCAATTTATAAAAAATCGCTGTAAAAACTGTATTTGCTGTATAGTTAGATGTTGATTAAAAATTAAGTTTATAATATACTAACGTTATATACATTTTGCACGTCAATAATGGGGGGTCGCAGATGAGCGGGGACGTCCAACTGTTTTCAGAGTGCCTGCGCGATATCATGCAAGCGCGGCAGTGGTCCGTTGAATCGCTCGCGGCGATGACGGGCTATAAAAGCAGGACGAGTATTACCAGAATTTTGCGGGAGCAAAGCGGGCATCAAAACCGCGTCCGTTTTTTTGACTTGCTTCGCAAAAACAAAATGCTAACCCCGGAAGAAGAAGAGCGGCTCAAAAAGGCCCTCAACGTCAGCCTGTGTGGAAAGGACAGGACGAACGCACAACAAATTTTTGCAAGGCTCGTTTCGGGGAAAATGGATACGGGCTCGTTTGAAATGGCCGGTATCCAGCGCCTGCTGAATATGCTTAATGAGGGAGAAGCTTTCCATATACTTTTGATTAACTGCGTTTACGTTCCGCTATTTGATCTTTTGCGCGAAATGCTCGCCCAAAGAGCGGCGTGCAGCGTCCGCCACTATTTTATTTTGGAGGAGAGCGAAACGGACGTGGCGCAAACGCTGTACTGCCTTTCGCGCACAGCCTATTTGCCAAACTATAACGCTTTTATTTGCAACCATGACGCGGCGGACGAATATATGCCGCCCAGGATAAATTTATTCAGCGCGCGCGTAGAAAAGGCGGACGGCCTAGCCATGGACGTTCTGGCCGTGTTTTCCAATTCCGGCTGGATTAAAATTCATCAGATTCCGTCAGTGGACGGGCTACATAGCTTTGTAGAACGCATATTCGATCAGCAAATGACCTCCTGCCAGCCGATTACCCGTTCGTGCGATATTTCCAGCGGCCCCGCAAGCTTTCTGGATACGATGCGGTGTTACGAAGCGTATGAAAGGGACAACGACACGTACAACATAAAGGCGGGCTTTTGCGCAAACGCCATTCCGACGCATATTTTACGCGCTACTTTGGATTTGCATAAACTCAGCCGCATATTCTCTGACGTCGGCGCAGGCGAGCTGAAAAAAATGCTGGATGCGGTGCTGTATTATCAACATTTGCGCTACCGGGACACTTTTGAAGGGAAAAAACGGAGGAACAATATTTTTTCCACCGGCATGCTGAAAAGATTTGCGCAGACCGGCTTAATCGCCGAGCATTTTATCGCCATGCGCCCGTTCAGCGTTCAGGAAAGGATTGCGATTTTAGAAAACCTGCTGATGCAGGCGTGCAACAATAAGTTTTTCTTTCTCTATTTCTTCAAAGACGGGTTTGAACCCGCATATGAGGTAAACTGTTTCGACGGCGTTGGAATTGGAGCTTTCCCGATAAACTGGGAAAATGCGTATACGAATAATTTCTGCTACCACATTATTTATAACGACCGTCTGACGGAAAACTTTAAGGATTATTTTTTAAATTACTTTAAAGCATACCACACCATCCCGGTCAACGAAGGGCTGGAACTTATGCGCTCGCTTATTGCGGAACTTAAATCGATGGACGCGATATAATAAAAAGCCCCGGATTAGGGGCGCTCTGGCATCTGACAGAAACCGCCGACGCCCCGCCGGGGCCGGTTAAGGCGGGCGGAGACAGGTTTTCACGTCCAGGCGGCCAACCGCCTCAGACGCCGCGCAGTATTTTTTCCAGCGCCTTATAATTTTTGATCTGCTCGGCGTAGGGATCGCTAATCGGGTCGCATTCGAGCATGTACCAACCCGTATAGTTTTGCGCATGTAAAATTTTTACGGACTCGGCCAGGCGCATATCGCCCGCGCCAATGGGCGTTTCGGACAGGTACCGGCCGCTGGGCAGCGAATATGCCTTGGGAACGGCGTGATCTAATACGGCATAATCCTTTGCGTGCACGTGTACGATGCGCTGCGCAAAGCGCGCGGCGAATTGATCCGCTTGCTCGCCCACAAAGGCGATATTGCCAAGATCCAGTACGACGCCTGCCGGGCGATCCAGTTTTTCCAGGAAAAGGCCGAAATTGCGGCAGCCGTTAAACTGAAACCCCTGATCCTCGTATACGCACTGCACGCCGCGGCGCGCGCCATAATCGTAA
>CAWVLE010000032.1:0-7165 GCA_963929805.1 uncultured Eubacteriales bacterium
GGACATGACGCAGGATACCGACAACCAGATGTACGTGTGTCCGCATTGCGGCCAGACCGTAGTCGCCATACCGATGGATAATGAGAATATACCCATCGCCAAGGCGATTGACCCCGACGAGGGGGAGGAAGACGAGTAACGGCGTTTCGGGCGCGGTCCCGGGCGGGGCGCGGCTCAATTTCATATGTCTATTAGCGGCATGGCCTGCAGGGCCCTGCCGCTTTGCGTATAAAACAATTTAAAAATGCGGGAATTGGCCGCGAGACGGCGAAAGTTATCCGCGACTAAAAAATACATGGGGGGATAATATGAACGGCAATATTTTAATCGCATATTTCTCCAGGCCGGGCGAGAACTATGTAAAGGGCAAGATTGAGCGGCTGAGCGTGGGCAACACGCAAATTGTCGCGGAAAAAGCCGCGTCGCTAACGGGCGGCAGGCTGTTCAGGATCGAGCCGGAAAATCCCTATTCGCCGCTTTACGCCCAGTGCGTAAAACAGGCGCGCGCCGACATGCAGTCAAACGCGCGGCCTGCGCTGAAAACCGATTTGCCTGAGGCGGAGGCGTACGACGCGCTGATATTGTGTTATCCCAATTATTGCGGCGCCATGCCCATGCCGGTGTGGACCTTCCTGGAGGCGCACAGCTTTTCCGGCGCGCGCATTTTGCCGGTATGTACGCACGAGGGCAGCGGCATGGGTAGGAGCGAGGAGGATTTGGCCAAACTGTGCCCGCACGCCCAGATACTTGCCGGTCTGGCGGTGCGCGGCTGCGAGGCGCGGGCGTCGGGCGAAGCGATCGAGCGACGCCTGAAGGAAGCGGGCTTTATTTAAATTGGATCAGGGGATGAGCTCGATCTGGCTGCCGGATGTCCCTTTTCGCACCACAATTTTGCTGCCGATGCGGGTTTTCAGTTCCTCCACGTGCGAGATAATGCCGGTCATGCAGCGGCCGCCGGCCAGGCGAGACAGGGTGGAAATGGCCAGCTCCAGCGAATCTTCGTCCAGCGAGCCGAATCCCTCGTCGATAAAAAGCGCGTCGATTTCTACGCCGCCGGAGGATTGTTGCACGATGTCGGACAAGCCCAGCGCCAGCGATAGCGCGGCCATAAAGGATTCCCCGCCCGAAAGCGAACGCGCCGAGCGCGCGCGGCCGGTATAATTGTCCATTACGTTCAAATCCAGCCCGGCGCTGCTGCGGCGGTCTTCGCCCTGCTCGCTCAGCATCAGCTCGTACCGGCCGGAGGTCATTTGGGCAAGGCGCATATTGGCCTGCTCGATCACCCGCTCAAAATAGTAGCCCTGCACATAGCGCTCAAAGCTGATGCGCGCGGCGCCGCCCAGCCGGCCCGCGCATACGCTGTTTAACTTGTCCAGCCGCGCCGCGTCGCCAAAGAGCGCCTGCCACGAGCGATAATCCTGCCGAAGGCGTGAAAGCGCCTCGCGTTCGCGTTCGGCGCGGGAAAATATCGCGCGGCTGTCAAGCCGCGCGCTTTCAAGCGCTTCTTTCAGCCGGGCGGCGGCCTGGCCGGCGGATTCCCCGGCGGACAAATCCTGACCGCAGGCAAGGAGCGCGCGGTCGTATTCCGCCTGCTTTTGCTTTAACCGCGCGGACACGTCCTCATAAAGCGCGCGCGTCTTTTCGCTTTCCTGGGCGTGGCGCTTAACGGCCTCTTCGCAGGATGAAAGCGTTTGCGTAAGGCTAAGCAGCCGCGCGTCCATTTCGCGTTCCTTTGCGCGCGCGATTTCCAGACTGGCGTAGGGCAGGCGGGCGGATAGCGCGTTGCGCTCGGCGGTAAGCGCCGCCAGTTCGCGGCCCGCAGCCGATAGTTCGTCTGCGCAGGAGGTCATCTGTTTTTGCATTTCTTCCAGCATGGCGCGCGCCTTTTTAAGGCCCTGCTCATAGCGTTCCCGCTTCTCGACGCGTTCGCGTTGAAGCTGAGCGGCTTCGCTCGCGGCCCTGGCGCGCGCGTGAAACGCCGCGACATAGCGCTCGATCTCCGCTTGCGAATCGGGCGCGCCGGATAGCGGCCCCCGTTTAAGCTCGTCCATCTGCGCGCGAACGGATTGAACTTCGGCCGACAGGGCGTGCGCCTGGGCGCTGTCGCGCTGCATGGCGGCATATAATTCTCCGTTTAGGCGGGCGCGCGCTTTTTCCAACTGGTTTTGATCCACCGCGTCCCGCGCCAACGGCGCTATGGCGGGGTGCTCGGTAGAACCGCAGACCGGGCAAGGCGCGCCTGCGCGCAAATTCTGCGCGAGCAAACCAGCCTGGCACGCCTGATAGGCCACCTCCATGGCGCTAAGCTGGGCGGCGGCCCCGGCATATTGCCGGCTGGAACGTTCGAAGGCGGCCTGGGCCTGGGCAAGGCGCGCGGCGCTCTCCTGCGCGCGCGTAAAAAGAAGGCGGTATTTTTGAGCCTGCTCGTACAGCGCCTGCGCTTTTTGCTCGGAAACGAGCGCCTCGGCCTGCAAACGGCCGGCGCCGGCAAGCGCCTCCACCTCGCGCGCGGCGCTTTCCACGCGCGCGTTTAACTGGGCATGCTGCGCGGCGAGCGAATCGCGCCTAAGCGATAGCGATTTTTGCCGTTCGCTCGCCTTATCCGCCTTGTGGGAGACCGATTCGAGCTGCGCGTATTGGCCCATGGCATCGCGCAGCGCGCCCAACCGTTCGGGCAGCGCGGCGCGTTCGGCGTCCGATTCGCGCGCCGCTTTAAGCGCGGCCCGCGCCTTTTCGCCCTGCGCGCTAAGCGAGCCAAGCGCGTTCTCCAGCGCCTTAAGCTGGCGCGCCAGCGCGTCGCGCTCAATCGCCGCGCGCCCCAACGTTTCCAACCGGGCGAGGCGTTCGCTTAATGCGCGCGTCTGCCCGTCGCTGGCTTCCAACTGACCAAGCCGCGCGGTTGAAAGCGCCTTCAGCGCGTCTATCAGCGCTTGGGCCCGATGGACGTCCGCCTGCGCGGCCAATGCGCGCAGCGCTTCCGCTTCGGGAAGCGTATCCTCGTTGGACGGCGCGACTTCCGATACCGTCTGTATGATGCGCTGTTCCAGCGCGCCCATTTTGTCTAAAAGCGATTTCGCGCGCGCGGAAAGCAGATCCTGCGCGCGTTTGAGCGCGCCGGTGCCAAACACGCGCCGGAATACCTCGGCCCGCTCGTCGCTTTTACATTTTAACAGCTTTACAAATTCGCCCTGGGCCAGCATCGCGATTTGAGAAAATTGCTCAAATCCCATGCCCAGCAGCGATTCTACCGCCTGATTTACCTGCGCCCGGCCGGTTATCACGCGTCCGTCGGGCAAAGTGAGCAAAGCGCTTTCCGGCTGGCTGATTATGCCGCCCGAACCGCGTCTGGCGGGCCGGCTATGCGCGGCCGTGCGTTCTACCGTATAGGTTTTTTCGTGGTCCGTAAAGCTGAAGCGCACGCGCGGCGCGGCGCCCGGCGGCGCGAAATCGCTTTGAAAGGACGCGCTCGTGCGCATCTCTCCGCTGGCCTGGCCAAACAGCGCAAAGGTGATCGCGTCGAATATCGTGGTTTTCCCCGCGCCGGTTTCTCCCGTAATCAAAAACAGCGATTTGTGCGCAAACAGCGTAAAATCGACGCTTGCCTCGCGCGCAAACGGGCCGAAAGCCCACATCTCCAATCGCGCCGGACGCATTACGCTTCGCCTGCCTCTCGAAAGATATCCCGCATGATTTCCACATCCTGCTCATCGGGCGCGTTTCCGGTCATCTGCTCGTAAAAAACTTCAAACAGCGATAGCGGATTCAGCCGCGCGTCCATATGGGCCGCGTGCCGAAGCCGGGGCGCGCGTTCGCGTTCAAAATCGATGCGCAGCAGATTGGGATATTTTGCGCGCAACCGGCCCGCGGCGTCGTATACCGGCTCGGAATTGGTGAGCACCGCGCGCACGTAGTCGTCGCAGCTATCCGGCGCGGCGCCGACGAGATCGTCTATTTGACCGCGAATTTCGATCATGTCGCGCAGCGGCTTAATGGGAAGCAGGTCGATTTTTACCTGCCCCTTGCGGCCGAGTTCGACCAGCGCGGCCGATTTTTTATGGCGCGCCTCGGAAAACGAATATTTAAGGGGTGAGCCCGCGTAGCGCGCTTCGTCCCGGCCAATGCGCTGCGGACAATGCAAATGCCCCAGCGCGACATAGTCAAACCCGTCGGTCAGGGCTATGTCGGCTCCGTCCACGCCGCCCACGCTGACCGTTTCCGAATCCGACAAAACGGGCATCTGCGCGTTTGAAAGCATAAACTGGTGGCAGATAAGCACGTTGCGTTCGGAAAAATCGATACCGGCGCTTTCAAGCGCGGCGCGCATGGCCGCTTCGCAGCCGTTTAACGGCGTGTCGGGGAAACAGCGCTGCACGCGCGCGGGATTTAGATAGCTGAGCAGGTGGATGTGAACGGGCCCGTAGGCGTCGCGCAACGTGACGCACGGCAACGCCCCGCCGTAATCGCCCGCGATGTGCACGCCGCCCGCCGCCAGCGCGCGGCTGCCGAAGGAAAGCCGTTCCGGGCTGTCGTGGTTTCCGCTGACGGCAAAAACCTGCGCGCCCAGTTCGATAAGCCCGCACAGAAAATCGTCCAGCAGCGAAACGGCCTCGCCGGACGGCACGCTTTTGTCGTATAGATCGCCCGCCAGCAGCACGCCGTCCGGCCGGATTTTTTGCGCGAGTTCTATAATTTGCCCAAGCGCGTAGGCCTGATCTTCCAACATGGAACGGCCGTGCACCCTCTTACCGATGTGCAAATCGGCCAAATGCATCAGCTTCAAACCGGTTTCTCCCTTCGCATGTGCTTATATCAGTGTACGCCTATGGCCGCATTTTGACAAGTAAATCCAACCTATTTGTAATAAATGGTGTAAATATGTAATAATTTACACGAGCGATTGACGTGTGAGGAAAATCGTGCTAAATTGAATGCGAGATATAGGCGTAAAAACTACCGATATATTATTTGGGGAAAATTGGGAGGGGCTTATGGAAAAACGTGAAAAAACGCTTATTTCCTGGACGGGTCTGTTTGCGCTGGCCGCGTTATTTGCGGCGCTGATGTTTTTTACAGGCAGCGCGCGCGCGCAGGAAGAAAGCGTTTACCGCGCGCTTTTAATCGGGAATGGAAACTATCAGAAACTGACCGCGTTAAGCGCGCCGCGCGCCGACGTGCTGTCGATGGAAAAGGCGCTCAGGCTGAGCACGGCCCGGCGTTTTTCGCGCAGAGAAAAAAAGTACGACTTGACCGGACGTCAAATTGTAAACGCGTTTGAATCGCTTAAAGATTGGGATATCGGCGAAAACGACGTGACGTTGGTCTACTATAGCGGGCACGGCGGCAACAACGGCGCGGTCGGCTCGGACGAATATGAGTACAATTCCTATATTATCGGCGTGGATTACACGGCGGGCAACGAGCCGGCTTCTACCTATACGTTTTCCCGAATGGAACAGGCGCTAAGCGAGATACCGGGTACGGTGGTGGTGGTAATCGATTCGTGCTATTCGGGCGGCGCGATAGGGAAAAGCGCGGATGCACCCGCGCAAAGCGAGGCGCGTCTGGCCGAGGCAATGTTTAACCAATCGGTAATGAAGGCGTTTGGCGTGGACCGCAACGCGCGCGCAATGACCGGCGGCAAGTTCCATGTGGTGTGCGCTTCACGCTATACCCAGCTAAGTTACGAAATCAGCGTTGGCGGGCAGCCGCACTCGGTTATGACGCTGGCGCTGTGCGAGGCGTTGGGCTATGACGCGGTATCGGGTCAATCCACCGGCAAACTTGACGCGGATCAGTCGCAGTTTGGCAACGGCGACGGGCTGATCTCCACGCTGGAGGCATTTCGTTATACCGAGGACGCGGCAGACAAAATTATCAAAAATTACGCGATGACCATTTACCCCGAGGTGCAGTATTCGGTAAACGGCACGCTGATCCTTGGCGACCGCGAACAGCCCCCAAAACCCGCTTCGGCGCCGGTGTTGTCGCGCACAAGCGCGGTAATCGGCGTAAACCGCAGCATTTTTATCGAGGCGGACCGGGCGGTGACCTGGACCAGTTCCAAACCTTCCGTGGCGACGGTGGACGAATACGGCCTGGTAACCGGGAAAAAGAGCGGCACGGCGCTCATTACCGCCCATTATACCGACGCGGAGGGGGCCCTGTTTACAACCACCTGCAAAGTGGGCGTGGTGGCGGCCAGCCGCGCGGTGTCGGCGCTGCGCTTTTCCAGCAACGGCGTGATACGCCAATACGGCACGTCCTTTACGCTTAAACCTACGTTTACCCCCACGTCGCCCTCCAATAAAACGCTTATATGGACCTCCAGCGACGAAAGCGTGGCCACGGTCAGCTCCAAGGGCGTGGTGAAGGCGGTGGGCGAGGGCTACGCGCTGATTACCGCCGAAGCCATGAGCGGCGTGACCGCCCAGTGCGGCGTGACGGTAATTCCCGCGCGCGCGACCAAGATTGCGGTGACCAAGACGGCGGTAACCGTGCCGGGCGGCAATGTGACGTTGGCTGTTAAGGTGGAACCTTCCTACGCGGCTAACCGCGACGTGGTGTGG
This sequence comes from uncultured Eubacteriales bacterium, assembly GCA_963929805.1. Classification (GTDB taxonomy): domain Bacteria; phylum Bacillota; class Clostridia; order Christensenellales; family Aristaeellaceae; genus CAWVLE01. The sequence goes on from CAWVLE010000032.1 coordinate 6,567, forward strand.
CGTTCGGCGGATGAAAGCGTCGCCACGGTGGATCAGAACGGCTGCGTAACGGGCGTGAAATTGGGCAAAGTCAAGGTTTACGCCTTCCTGGCGGACGGCAGCCTGAGCGCCGCATGCACCGTAACCGTAGCGAAAAACGAGTTTACCCGTTCCAAGCCCCTGACCACTTCGGGCAAACTGCGCACCAGCGCCCGCAAGATTTATTACGACAACTACACCGGGGAACTGGTCATACAGGTTTACTGCGCCAACCGCGCCAAGAGCGCCAAGACGCTGCCCGCCGGAAGCGAACTGATGTTTAAAGCGGCGGGTGAAGACGGCTTCAGCCCCCTGTGCATGCTTACGGAAGACGTGCGCGTGGGCGCCGGAAAGACGGTGACGCTCACGTTCCGCCTGTCGCTGGACGACGCGCGCTGGCGCCATTTGCGCGGCGTAAACTATCGGGATTCCGACGCGATGATAGGATAAACAAAAAAGGGAGGAAATCATGAAATTAAAGTTCTTGCGAGGTTTGGGCGCGTTGCTTGCGGCGCTGGCGCTGGGCGTATGCTGCGCGGTTGCCGGTACGGATAACGCCCTTGCGGATCAGACGGGCGTAT
>CAWVLE010000033.1:0-7538 GCA_963929805.1 uncultured Eubacteriales bacterium
TCCTCGTTTCCGTGCCGGAACCGGCGCGAGATCACCTCGTGCATGGAGGCAAAATCGTTGGGGCCTTCCACGGTTTTTATGCGGAAGTGGCGGTATTCCTTGGGCGTGGCGACGCCGTCCAGCATAACCACCATGGAGCCCACCGACTGCGCGCCCTGCGTATTGGAGATATCATAGCCCTCTATGCGGCGCGGGGGCGCGTCCAGGCCCAGCGCCTGGGCAAGCTCCTCCAGCGCGCCCAGCGTGCGGCGGTAACTTTTTTCCAATTTCAGCGACCGCTTTTGCGCCTCGTCGCGCAGATTTTTAAGCGCCATATCCACCAGCTGCTTTTTCTCGCCGCGCTGAGGCACATGCAGATTGACCTTGCCGCCCCGCGTTTCGCCCAGAAGTTCGCCCAGCGTTTCCGGTTCGGCCGGCTCGTCGCTTAACAAAATAGTGCCGGGCACCTGGGTCTGGTCGGCGTAGTGCTGCAGCATAAACGAGGTAAGCACCTCGCCGGCCGGTTCGTCGCCCGAACGTTCCATGACGTAGTGTTCCGAGCCGATCAGCTTTCCGCCGCGCACGTACATTAGCTGCACCATGGCGTCCAGCCCTTCAGGCAGCGTGGCGATGATATCCTGATCGCCCCCGCCCGCCACGATGGCCTTTTGCTTTTGCATGACCTGTTCCACCGCGCGGATCCGGTCGCGATACAGTCCGGCCCGCTCGTAGTTCATCTGCGCCGAGGCCGCGAGCATCTTTTCCTTTAGTTCGTTGATGACCGGATCGAACTTGCCGCCCAGAAATTCCAGCACGCGCCCGATTAATTTGTGGTATTCCTCGCTCGTCACCTTTCCGGCGCACGGGGCGAGGCACTGCCCGATTTCATAGTGTACGCAGGGCCGCGCGTTCGGGTCGGGCCGGATTTCCTTTTGGCAGGTACGTATGGGAAACACCATGCGCACCACGTCCAGCACTTCGCGCACGATGGCGGCGCCCGGATACGGCCCAAAATAGCGCGCGCCGTCGCGCTCCTGGCGCCGTTTAAGCATCACGCGCGGGAAAGGCTCGCGCAGGTCCACCGATATATAGGGGTAATGCTTATCGTCCTTGAGCAATATGTTATACCAGGGCCGGTGCAGCTTGATCAGGTTACATTCCAAAATCAACGCTTCCAGCTCGCGGTCGACCAGCACGATTTCAAAATCGTCCACCCGCTCCACCATGGCCTGGACTTTAGGCGTATGGGCGCGCGAATTTTGAAAATACTGGCGCACCCGGTTCTTTAAATTTTTGGCCTTGCCTACGTATATGATTTCGCCCTTCGACTTCATCAGATAGCATCCGGGCGAATCCGGCAGTTGGCTCAGCTTGAATTTCAGCTCCTCGGTCATACCTTCGCCGCGCGTTTTAAGCGGTCTACCTCCTCTATTTGCGGATCTTTTTCGGCATAGCGCGCCAATTCATAAACGCGAAGCATATCCTCGCGCGCTTTATCGGGGATATTCAGTTGGTCCGCCGCCTCGCGCAACGTCAGGCTTTTCATTTCGTCCGCCCGGCCCGAGCGGCGGTACAGCGCGCGCACGATGAACCGTGCGCGTTCCCGCGCGTCCAGCGTCTCATAGCGCGGCTCCCGGCCAAATACGCGCGATACCGCCTTGCGCAGCCGCTGCCCGGCATCCCGGCGCATTTCGTCCAAATCCAGCAGGCTTTCGCGCGTGTCGTTATAGCCCTGCGCATCCGCGTTAAGCGAAAGCAGGCGATCGCGCAACATGAAAAACAGCGCGCGCAGCTTGCGCCAGATAACGCGCGAAAGCACAAACAGCAAAAACAGCGCCAGCGGAATCGTAAGCACGAGCAATACCTTTTCCAGCGCCTGCCAGATCAGCGCCGGTTCGCCCGCTTCGCCCAGCCCGGCCATCATGCCCGCGCCGGAGCCTGCCTGCATTTCCACCTCCTGGGGCGCGAACAACCCGCCCAGAAAGATCAGCACGCGCGCCACGCCGCGCGCAATCCACGCGCCCAGCGCCTGCGCGCCTTCTTTAATCGGCCCGATGAAGCCCACCACTATGGCGGCCGCCAAAAACAGTGACACCAGCAGCCGGTTACGCCCCAAAAGCGCGCGCGGCGGACGCACGTCGGCGCGCGCGGCAAAACCGCCCTCTACCGACATGGCGTTAACCGAAAACAGCGCGACCGGCAAAAACAGCACGGCCGCAACCAGCAGCGCCGGCGAAATTTCCGGCGCGGCGTATCCGGCCGCCGTACAGCAGACCATGTGCGCCCCTATGCCCAGCGCCGTAACGCCCTTTCCGCTTAAAAAGGCGCCGCCCCGGCACATCTCCAGCGCCATGGCCGCCATAAACGCCACCGAAAGCAGGCAAAGCGCCGCCTTGCCGCCGTCTATCGGGGCGGGCGTAAGCGCATACGCGCCCAGCGCCACGCAAAAGACGATAAGCGCGGCCGGGCGCAGCCACGCGCGGCGCGCTGGCAGGCGCGACACCGCCAGGGCGCAAAGCGCGCTGGCCACCGAAGCGGCCAGGCCGCCCCATATGCCGCGCGGCGTAAAATATCCGGCCAGCATAAATGCGCTGCTTACGCAAAGCGCGGCGCGCAGCGCTTGAAGCAGCCCGTAAATCCACCTTCTCATGCGCTCGCGCTCCCCTCGTCATCCACCGGCAGAACGGACACAGTATTGCCCATGGCGCGCAGGCGCGCGCATTTTTCCTCGATGGCCTCGTCCATATATCGGGTGATCATCACAATATCCACGCCGGTAAGCGCGCCCAGGCTGTCCAGGAACGTGGGAAAGCTCAGTTCCCTGTACACCAGCATGCGCGCCATGGTCTCGAGCAGCAATTCGCCCTGATCCGCGCCGTTATTTGGATACACCATCACGCCCCGCCTCATGCCCTTTTCGCCCATCAGGCAGGCATTGGCGCCAAACCCGGCCTCCAGTCCGTCGCGCAGCGCGCGCATGCACAGCGTGGCCGCCACGCGGATATCCCGCTCCACGGCCGCCTGTTCGTACTCCATCAGATTATCCCACTGCGCGGCGCTGAGTTGGACGTTTAAAAGCACCAGCAGTTTGGCCTCGGCGGTAAAATCGCGCACCTTTACCTGCAGCTTGTCCATGCGCGCCGAGGCGCGCCAATGTATATCGCGCATGCCGTCGCCCGGCCGGTAATCGCGTATGCCGGCCACCAGGAACGGGTCGGGCATAATCCAGCGCCGCACCTGGGCCTCGCCCTGCCAGCGGCTGTAGAGCGGCTCGATCTTAGCAAAATCCAACAGCGCCGGATACACGCTCAGCGCGCACCGGACCGGAAACTGGCGGTTGCGCGCGGACAGCGCGAACAGATCGCCCGCGGTCACATCCACCGATTCAAAGGCGTAGTAGCCGCGCTTAAGGCAAAGCACGGTATGGCGCCGGGTAAGCCTGCAAAAGGGCGGCAGAAAAAACACCGATTTATGGTATTGCTCCGCGCTGATTTCGCGCTCGCCGCCCGCCGCGGCATTAAAGCGCAGGTTGGGCGAAATGCGCGATTCCACCCTTAGCCATGGCACGGGCAGCGGCTTTTTATTCAGCCACTGTTCGATCATCTCCACCGTTTCGCCCTCGTATACCGCCTGTTTTGAAAAACTGCGGCGATAGCTCAGCGCGCGGAAATTAAACCGGCCAAACACAAACGCCTGAAAGCCGGCCAATATGGCGGCGACCAGCAAAAGCCACGCGCCGTTCATGCGTCCGCCTCTGTGGGCGCGCCGGTCTGAGCAAGCGCTTCCTGTATAACCGCCTCGCCCTGCCCGGTATGGCCGTACAGGCCGCGCACCACCACGCGGTGGGCCAGCACCGGGACGGATAAATATTTAACGTCATCCGGCGTGACAAAATCGCGGCCGCGGATCAGCGCCAGCGCCTGGCAGGCATGCATCAGGCGCAGCATGCCTCGGGGGCTGACGCCCAGCTGCACCTTTTCCAAAATGCGCGTGCGTTCGCACAGCGCGGCGATATAGCGCATGACCGCCTCGGACACGTGTACCTGGGGGCGCATCTTTTGCGCCTGGATTACCTCCTCGCGCCCGGCGCAGGGTTTAATCTCGGCCAGCGCGTCGCCCGCCGCAAAGCGCATGAGGATGCCCACCGCCTCTTCCGTGGTGGGGTAATCGGGCTTAAGCCGCATGAGAAAGCGGTCCAGCTGGGCTTCGGGCAGCGGGAACACGCCCTGCGTTTCGATGGGGTTTTGGGTGGCCAGCACGATAAAGGGCGCTTCCAGAGGGCGGGTCACGCCGTCCACGGTCACCTGCCGCTCCTCCATGCACTCCAAAAGGCTGGCCTGCGTGCGCGGCGTGGCGCGGTTGATCTCGTCCGCCAACACGATATTGGCAAACACCGCGCCGGGCGAAAACACAAATTCGCCCTTTTGCTGGTTGTACACCGAAAGCCCGGTCACGTCGGAGGGCAGCAGATCGGGCGTAAACTGGATGCGCGCAAAGGACATGCCAAGCGAGGCGGCCAGCGCCTTGGCCAACAGCGTTTTGCCCGTGCCCGGGACGTCCTCCAGCAATACGTGTCCGCCCGCGATCAGCGCGCACAGCATCAGATCAATTGTGTCCTGTTTACCCACCACCACACGGTTCACATTTTCGCGCAGCCGCACAGCCAGCGCGTTGACACGCTTATCCATCTGTCCTGCCTCCAAATATCTGGTTTTCTTTTCCCCCATACCCCGCTACATTGTATCAGAAAACGGGCGGACGCGCAAACGGCGTCCGCCCGTTTTCTGGAAATTATGCCAGCACGATGTTGACCAACCGGCCGGGCACAAACACCAGTTTTTTAATCGCCTTGCCCGCCAGAAGTTTTTTCACTTCCTCGTTTTCGGCGAAATAGGCCTGCGCGTCCTCGCGGGTCAAATCCGCGGGGATCATCAGCCTGCCGCGCACCTTGCCGTTAATCTGCAGGGCGATTTCCACCGTGGATTTCACCAGCGCGGCGGGGTCGTAAGTAGGCCAGCTTTTGCGCGCAAGCGGCGCGCCAAACCCGCACAGCTGATTGATCTCCTCGGTGATATGGGGGGCCACCGGGTTAAGCAGCTGGATCAGCGCGCTCAGTTCGCCGCGGGTAATCGAGCCCTTGGCGTAAAACGCGTTGACCAGCGTCATCATGGCCGCGATGGCGGTGTTGAACTTCATCTTTTCATAGTCCTCGCCCACTTTTTTGATGCAGGCGTTTAATTCGTAGGCCATGTCGCCGGAAACGCCTTCCTCGCCGGTAAGCATTTCCATCAGCCGCCACACGCGCTCCAGGAAGCGGCGGCAGCCGCGCGCGCCGTCGGTGGACCAAGGAATCGCCTGATCGAACGCGCCCATGAACATTTCATACAGCCGGAACGCGTCCGCGCCCAGTTCGGCCACGATATCGTCGGGATTGACCACGTTGCCGCGCGATTTGGACATCTTTTCGCCGTCCGCGCCCAGGATCATGCCGTGGCTGGTGCGCTTTTTATACGGTTCGGGCGTGGGCACCGCGCCGATATCGTACAGGAAGCGATGCCAGAACCGGCTGTAGAGCAGGTGCAGCGTGGTATGCTCCATACCGCCGTTATACCAGTCCACCGGCAGCCAGTACTTCAGCTCGTCCATAGAGGCAAAATCCTTGTCGTTGTGCGGATCGATATAGCGCAGGAAATACCAGCTGGAGCCGGCCCACTGGGGCATGGTGTCGGTTTCGCGCCGCGCCGGCGCGCCGCAACGCGGGCAGGTGGTATTGACCCAATCGGTTATGGCCGCCAGAGGCGATTCGCCGCTGTCGGTGGGCATATAGCTATCTACCTGGGGCAGCGTTACGGGCAGTTGATCCTCCGGCACCGGCACCCAGCCGCACTTTTCGCAATACACCAGCGGGATGGGCTCGCCCCAATAGCGCTGGCGCGAGAACACCCAATCGCGCAGTTTAAAGTTTACCTTGCGCTCGCCCAGCCCCTTTTCGACCAGGTAATCGATGATGGTCTTTTTGGCCTCGGCCACCTTCATGCCGTTTAGCAACCCAGAGTTGACCATGACGCCGTCCTGTATATCGGTATAGGCCGCCTTATCCACGTCGCCGCCCGAAACCACCTCTACGATGGGCAGGCCGAACTTCTTGGCAAACTCCCAGTCGCGCTCGTCATGGGCGGGCACGGCCATGATCGCGCCGGTGCCGTAGCCCATCAACACGTAGTCGCTGACCCACACCGGTATGGTGTTGCCGTTTACCGGGTTGACGGCCGTAATGCCCTCGATCTGCACGCCGGTCTTATCCTTGTTAAGCTCGGTGCGCTCAAAATCGCTCTTGCGCGCCGCGCGTTCGCGGTAGGCCGCGATATCCGCATAATTGGAGATCAGATCCTTATGCCGCTCCAAAAGCGGGTGTTCGGGCGAAATGACCATATAGGTAGCGCCAAAGAGCGTGTCCGGCCGGGTGGTAAATACGCGCAGCTTTTCGCCGGTAGAAAGCGTAAAGTCCACCTCGGCGCCCTCGCTGCGGCCGATCCAGTTGCGCTGCTGGGTTTTTACCTTTTCAATAAAGTCCACATCGTCCAATCCGTCGAGCAGCTTTTGCGCGTAGTCGGTAATGCGAAGCATCCACTGGCTTTTTACCCTGCGCACCACTTCGCCGCCGCAGCGTTCGCACACGCCGCCCACGACCTCCTCGTTGGCCAGGCCGATTTTACAGCTGGTACACCAGTTGATGGGCATCTCCTGTTTATAGGCCAGGCCGTGCTCGAACAGCTTGAGGAAAATCCACTGCGTCCATTTATAGTAGGAAGGATCAGTGGTGTTCACCTCGCGCGAATAGTCAAACGAAAAGCCCAGCGCCTTAAGCTGGCTGCGGAAGCGGTCCACGTTCTGCTTGGTCACGATGGCCGGGTGGATTTTGTTCTTTATGGCGTAGTTTTCGGTGGGCAGGCCAAAGGCGTCGTAGCCGATGGGAAAAAGCACGTTATAGCCTTCCATGCGCCGCTTGCGCGCGATAATATCCATGGCCGTGTTGGAGCGCGGATGGCCCACGTGCAGCCCTGCGCCCGACGGGTACGGGAACTCGATCAGCGGATAGAACTTGGGTTTTTCGTGCGAAGCCTCGGCGCGAAAAGTACCCTGCTCCTCCCAAATGTCCTGCCATTTGCGCTCAATTTCGGCTGGGTTATAGGCGGGTATGTCTTTCATGGCGCAATCTCCTTCATATCCAAAAATAAAAGCCTTCACCTCTTACTCAAGAGGCGCAAGGCCATGCCTTTCGCGGTACCACTCTTGTTGACCCGAAGGCCCACTTTATGAAAGCGCGTGCTTTCCTGCCCTGTAACGGGGGCGTCCGCCCGAAGGACGCTCCGGGGACGAGCTTGACCCGCTGCGGCGCCGCCTTACACCGGCCGGCGGCTCTCTGCGCCCGCGCACGGATGAATATTCCCCTTCATCGCTTTTCCTATTATATTGAAACGGCGCGGCTTTGTCAACGCGCGGCGTGCGTTTTTAACCGTTACGCAAAAGGCGGGCGGCGCAGGGCCGCCCGCCACAGA
>CAWVLE010000034.1:0-3724 GCA_963929805.1 uncultured Eubacteriales bacterium
TGCGGGATATGGTAGGGCGTATAGCGGGGATAGGTGCCGCCGCCGACACAGGTAAGAGCGCCGCAAATCAGGTTGTGTACCATGGCGACGCCCTGAGTGGCAAAGCGCAGGGAGGCGTCGGATAGCAGGATATTGTTGTCGATGAGCGTGGGGCCGTGGCTCACTTCCACAAAGATATCCTGGCTCATCATGCCGCCCTTCAGGCGCGCGGCGAACTTGGGTTTTTGGTTATTATACATAAGGTTCTGGGTAATGCGGGTGCCCTGGGCCTCCCAGTCGCACCAGATACCCATGGTGCAGTCGTGGATCCAGTTGCGGCGGAAGATTACGTCAATAGCGGCATGGAGCTTGATGCCGGCGATTTCAGCGCCGCCCAATTCCATCATGTTGTTAATGTGATGAATATGGTTGTCCTCTATGACGGAGAAAACGGCGCCCATACGGCCGATGATACCGCCCTGCTCACAATTATGGATGTTGCAGCGCCGCACGATATGGCTGCCCACATTTTCCTTCAGCCATCCGTGATACTGGCCGCGGCAGACGGCGTCGCGCTCCATCTGGGTGGGGGACTTTACGTGCTTGCAGGTAAAATAGTGGTCGTTGTCGGGGTCGAGGTATTTGCCCAGGGATATGCCGGCGCATTTGGAATTGCTGATCTCGCAATCCTCAATGATCCAGCCCTTGGACCAGTGGGGGCCGATCATGCCGTCCTGATAGGCGGCGGGCGGCGCCCAGGTAGTGGCGGCTTTGTTTATATTAAAGCCGGAGACGGTGATGTATCCCACGCCGGTCCTGGAAGGCATAAAGCACTCCCGGCGTACGTTGATTTCCACGTTTTCTTCGTTGGGATTTTTGCCCTGGAAGTTGGCGTAGATTACGGTGTAATCCCCATCCTGCTCGGCGTACCACTTATAGATGCTGGCCTGAGGCTCCCAGGAGCACTTGTATACTTCTCCCTTGACGCACTCTTCGATGCTGGCGGCCTCATACAGGGCCTTATCGTTCAAATACACGCAACCGGTGTGCTTGCTGCGGCCGGCAAAATACCAGTCGCCGTATACGTAAGTCGTATAGGGATTATATTTTCCAAAAATGCCGTTGGCGACGCGGCATACCCATACGTTGTCTTTGTACGGCTTCCAGTCCTTTATGACTTCCGCGCCGGTAATGATCGCGCCCAGGGGTTCTACGCTCCGGTAAGTGATCCGGGCGTCTTCTGCGCCGGCGTACTGCGGATCCACATATTCCCGGTAAACGCCGGGAGATACCAGCACTTCGTCGCCGGGCCTGGCAATCCGGGCGGCGTCGTTTATGTGCTTAAAAGGTCTTTCCAGGGAACCGTTGCCGTCCCGGAAAGCGTTGGCGTCAACATAAATTTTCATCGCAAAATCCCTCTTTTAATCCCAAATTTTGGTGAAAACCAACCGCCCTTATCTTATAACACGTCGAAAATCCTGTCAAGATATGACATGGAAAATTGGCGATTATAAACATGGGCATTGCGCATAAAAAAGCATCGCTCGGCCTTTTTATAGAGAGAAAAACGAAAAAAATGGCGATGGCCATTTATGCAAAAATAAAGTATAATAGGCGTGGACAGTTGCCGGACCGGGCGCAACCATGCCCGGCATGTAGAAAGATTGGAGGCGGCAGTGTGAATATTTATACATTGGGCACAAGCCACGGCGATTCTACGAATACGCGGCTCAATTCATGCTATGTCTACCAGACGGACGCCGGCGCCTTGTATGGCGTGGATGCCGGCGCGCCGGCGGAGGCGCTTATCCGCAGGAAGCAATTAAAGCTTCGGGATATACGGGCGCTGTTTATTACGCACCTGCATGACGACCACGCAGGCGGTTTAACCGGGCTGATTAAGCAGATTATGAAGTATCCCGACGGCCGGGAGGCGGCGATGGCGCTTTATCTGCCCGAATCGATAGCGCAATTTACGCTGGAGGCCTGGATGAGTACGCTTTATCTGCCGGTTCGCCCGGAAAGCGTTTGCTTTCGCGTCGCCAGGGAAGGCGCCTGCTACGAAGACGATGAGGTTCGGGTTGAAGCGATACGCACGCGGCACGTGCTGCGCGACGGATACCCCGCCAGCTTTGCGTACGCGCTGTACTTTAAAAAGGAAAAAGTGAAAATTTTGCATACGGGCGATTTGTGCGCGGATTTTTCCGATTTTCCGGCCGTCGCGCTTGAAAAAGAGTTTGACCTGTGCCTGTGCGAGGCGACCCATTACAGGCCGCAAAGCGCCGCCCCGATTTTGTGCAAGGCAAAATTTGCGCGCCTTATTTTTGTACACGTCTGGGACGAATGGCAGGATATCGCCGGAGAGGCGCGTTTTTTATCCTGTTTTTCGCAGGCGCGTTATCCCATGCAATTTGCGCATGACGGCGATGTGTTTACCATATAAACGGCGTTATTTGACCGCCGCGAAGCAAACGTGGGGGAGAGCGGCAGCCGGTGTGCGCGCCCCGGAGCGCTGACAAAGCCCGCAAACGCAAAAACCGCTTCTGAAAAGAAAAGAAGCGGTTTTTTGCTTACGGCGTCAGCGCCGCTTGCAAACGGCGGCCACTTACGTTCATGTAAGAAACCTTACTTGCAAGTTCGCTTCCGTGTCTTGCGGGCATTCTAAGCGCTTACCCAGGATGCCGGCTTTGTCAACATCCTCAGGCCCGCGTGTTTGCGGGCGCGCCGGGGCGTTAAAATATGGCGCGCGAAAGCGCTCAGCAGAAAGACTGCTCGGTGCGGGCGATGATCTCGTCCTGCAAGGCCTTGCTCAGATTGCGGAAATGGTCGCTGTAACCCGCCACGCGTACGATCAGGTCCTTATACTCTTCCGGGTGCGCCTGGGCGTCCAGCAGGGTCTGGCGGTCGATGACGTTAAATTGGATGTGGTGCCCGTCCATATTAAAATAGGTTCGGATCAGATTGGCCAGCTGGCGCAGCCCTTCCTCTCCCGCCAGCACGGAGGGGGTGAATTTCTGGTTTAGCAGCGTGCCGCCCGTAATCAGGTGATCCATCTTGGCGCAGGAGCGCAGTACCGCCGTGGGGCCGTTGGTATCCGCGCCCTTATCCGGGGAAATGCCCTCGCTAACGGGTTTGTGCGCCCTGCGTCCGTTGGCGCTGGCCAACATGACCTCGCCAAAATACACGTGGCAGGTGGTGGGCAGCATATTTACCCGGTATTGCCCGCCGCGCTGGTTGGGGCGTCCGGTCACGGCCTTTTGGTAATAGCGGAAGATCTCCTGCATGATGCCGTCCGCGTAATCGTCGTCGTTTCCGTACTTGGGGCTAAAGTTTTTGACCAGGTTTAAAATCTGGGGATCGTTTGCAAAATCCTCGCGCAGGGCGCGCAGCAGATCCTTCATGGCGACGCGCTTTTGGTCGTACACCTGATACTTAATCGCCGCAAGCGAATCGGTTACCGTGCCGATACCCACGCCCTGAATGTAGCTGGTGTTATAGCGCGCGCCGCCGGCGTTGTAATCCTTGCCGCGCGCGATGCAATCGTTCGTGATGACGGAAAGGAAGGGAACCGGCATATAGTTGGCGTAAATACTCTCGATCAGGTTGCTGCCCGTCACCTTAATGTCCAGGAAGTAATCGATCTGCCTGTGGTAGGCGTCGAGCAATTCTTCGTAGGAGTGAAAATCCTCCGCGCCGCCCAGCTGCAGCCCCAGCTGCCTGCCCGATACGTGGTCGTATCCGTTGT
>CAWVLE010000035.1:0-10366 GCA_963929805.1 uncultured Eubacteriales bacterium
GATTCTGCTCTCGCTGGGCCCTTACCCCAACATTTGACAAAGAGCCTAATTTAACGTGCTGGTGCAAACAGATAGAGAAAATACGCCTATTTGCCAGCGACCAGGCCCGCGCATTCGGCGGCGGACGCGCCGCGCGCGATCAGGCCGATCGCCTGCGCGCTAAAGCGCGTGTCGTTTATGAAAATGACGCCGGTAAGCGCGCCGTTTTTAAAATACATGCAGCGGTATACTTTGCCGCGCGCGTCTTCGTAGATCAGGCGCTGGCTATCCTCCGCGCCCAGCGCGCCGGCGGAAAACAGCCGCACGCCCCGATTTTCAAAGGCGGTGGAGGGAACGCCGGGATGATAGACCGCCTCCGGGTCGCCCGCCATTGCGGCGCCGGCTACCCGGCCCTGCTCGGAACAGATCAGCCACAGCCCGCCGGTACGCCCGGCAAACTGCGCGCAATCGCCCGCGGCAAAGACGTCCTTATAACTGGCGCGCATGCTTTCGTCCACCACGACGCCGCGCTCGACCTTCAGCCCGGCTTCGCGCGCCAGCGCCGTCTCGCTGCGCACGCCGATGGAGCAGAGCACGGCGTCCGCGCGCAGTTCGCGCCCGTCGGTCAATACCGCCCCGTCGGATAGCAGGCTTGCAACGCTTGCGCCGGTGATGATTTCAATGCCCTGTTTTTCCAGCGCCGGGCGCAACATGGCCGCGCCGCGCGCGTCAGCCTGCAGGGGCAGTATGCGTTCGCCCAGTTCTACAACCGTTACGCGCGCGTCCAATTCGCGTAGCGCCACGGCGGCTTCCAACCCCAATATGCCGCCGCCCACCACGATTACCCGGCGGCCGCGCAATTTTTCCACGATGCGCATGGCGTCCAGGTAGGTGCGCAGCGTATATACCTCGATAAGCCCGTCCCCTGAAGCGATGGGATTAAATGGATTGGCGCCGGTGCAGATCAGCAGTTTATCATAGGCAAGCGTTTGCCCGTCCGAAAGATACGCCTTGCGCGAGGGCAGATCCAATCCCGTAGCCCGCGCGCCGCTGACTAGCCGGATGCGGTTTTGCTCGTAAAATTCATACGGCTCCAGCGCGATGCTTTCAAAACTGTATCCGTCGGCGATTACGTCGCTAAGCGCAGGCCGGTTGTAAGGTATGACGCCTTCGCCCAGCACCATGGTGATTTCGCCCAGTTGATTGCGCTGCCGGATCGCCTTTGCGGCCTCCAGGCCGGCCACGCCGCCGCCTATAATCACATAGCGCTCCAACTGGTCGCGGCGGTATTCGCCGCCGGTGCCGATCGATTCCGCCACGAAGGCGTCGCGGTCCGCGCCGCAGACCGGGCAGGGCACGGGCGGCTCGTCCCCCTCAAACACCTGCCCACAGACGGTGCAGCGCCAACTGACGCGCGCGGGCGAGTCCAACGCGATAAAAGCGTCGCGGTCCGCGCCGCAGACCGGGCAGGGCGCGGGCGGCTCGTCACCCTCAAATATCTGGCCGCAAATCGTGCATTTCCAACGTTTGGCCATAGTCCATCCCTCCTGCGCGGCATGCGCGCGAAATGATCCTTTGCTTTTCTAAACCGCCCGTTTTCAGGACGGAGTTACTTTGCCTCCAACACAGCGGCGGCAAACGCGCGGCCAAATTCGCGCGCTTCGTCCAACTGCGCGGGCGAGGGTTTTAATTTTACGCGCAGGCCCTCAAGCGGCACGCTCAGCTTTAACTGCTTCATGCGCCCGATCAGGTTGGGCACGGCCTCGCCGCTCCACGCGTAACTGCCAAACGCGCTGGCCAGTTTCCCCTTATGGATAACCGGGTTGACGCCCAGCAGCATTTCCCATACCGGCGGCAGCGCGTCGCCCAACAGCGTGGGGCTGCCCAGCAAAAATCCGTCCGATTGCGCGATCGCCGCCTGGGCCGCTGCCTTATCGCCGTACACCAGGTCGAACAGTTCCACGTTTTCTACGCCGCCCTGCCGCAGCCCTTCGCACACAGCCTGGGCCAGCGCGCCGGTGTAGCCGTAACACGAGACATAGGCGACCGCTACGCGCTTTTGCGCGGGCTGCGCGGGCGTAGACCATTCGCGGTACATGTCAAGGTATTTTTGAATGTTGGAGCGCAACACGGGGCCGTGGCCGTTGCCGATAAATTCGACGGGCAGGCCTTCGATCTTTTTAAGCGCGTTGAGCATGTGCGGATTTTTGTAGGGCCCGATGATGTTGTCGAAATAGTATTTGTACGCCTCGGTAAAATCGCCTTCGATAAGGTCGTTAAACACGCGCTCGTCGGCATAGTGGCAGCCAAAGCTGTCGCAGGTAAACAGCGCGCGCAGCTGGGGAATGTAGGTATACATGGAGTCGGGCCAATGCAGCATGGGCGCCGGTATGAACTGCATGGTAAGACCGCCCAGCTCCACCGTATCCTTTTCCGATACGACGCGGTGGCGGAACGGCTTGTTGATAATCTCTTTCAAAAAATTGATGGCGCTGGCGCTGCCCAGCACGCAGGCCTCCGGCGCGAGCTCGAGCAGCTTTTCGTAAGAACCCGCGTGGTCGGGCTCGGTATGATTGGCCACGATGTAATCAATCTTGTTTAGCGGCGTCACTTCGCGCAGATTGGCAAGGTACTCGTCAAAAAACTTTTCCTTTACCGTTTCAAACAGCGCGATCTTTTCATCGCCCTTAACCACATAGGCGTTGTAGCTCGTGCCATACTGCGTGTACATTACAATGTCGAAAATGCGCAGATCCTTATCCTGCACGCCGACGTAATACAAATGGTCGTTTACCTTCAGGGCTGCCATGGGTCATCATCCTTTCGCGGCGCGTCGCCCGCGGCGGGCAATCCGCGTCTGTAATATATATAAACCGCGGCGCGGCTTATAAACGTTAAATATTGTCGCGCGCGTTTCGCGGCGCCGTTGGCGGTAAAGCGCGCCGGCCCGCGCAGAACAGGCGGGCTTTAGGCAAGTTGCCGGACAGGGCTTTCCAACCGGGGACGGATGTGCTATACTGAACGTAGGATTCCCATTTGCGCAGGATTTCTTGTACGCGCAAAACCCGGCCAGTGACGCGGGCCCTGTTTTTTGCGCAAATTTAAATACATGGAAAATGCGAAAACACGTATCAGTAGAGGAGGTGCGCGCGTGCGGGTTCAGGAATCAAAGGAAAACTATCTGGAGGCTATTTTGGTGTTGAACCTGAAAAACGGATTCGTCCGTTCCATCGACGTGGCCAATTATCTGGACTTTAGTAAACCGAGCGTGAGCGTAGCCATGTCCAATCTGCGCGCCGAAGGGCTGATTGTGGTGGACGAAAACGGCGGCATTCATTTGACCCAGGCCGGACGCGCGCGCGCGGAGCAGGTATACGAACGCCATTTGCTTTTGACCAGGTGCCTGCGCGTCCTGGGGGTGGACGAAGACACCGCCGCCGAGGACGCCTGCCGGGTAGAACACGTAATCAGCCAGCAAAGCTTCGACGCCATAAAAGCCTACGCGGTTAAATCGGGGTGGGCCAGTTCAGATTCTCATTAACTTTCGCTTCTCATTGTCCACAGGGCAGATACAAAGCGTCCGCAAGGCGGGAACCGGGAAGGCTCCCGCCTTTTACGCGTGCCGGAATTATTCGGCGCGGCGGTTTACGCCCTTTAGCATGGATTGTTTGAGCATCCACAGCTCGTCCGACAAGTCCACTTTGTAGATGTGCGGATTGAGTATGCGCTTGTACTGATCCCAGAAGGTTTCCATTTCGTGCGTGTGATATTCTTTAATCTGCTTGAGCGTGGGGGGCGAATATACCCGCTTGCCGTCTTTAAACACGCTTACGTGAAGCGGGCGGATGGTATAGTTGGTCAGCGTCAGGCTCTTCCAGGTATTGACCGGGTCGAAGATGGTCAGCGGTTTGCGTTCGTCGTATTGCTCGTGCTCCAGCGCGATCAGGTCGGCGATCGCCTTGCCGTTGGATTTGTCGTAGATGCGCAGCAGTTTTTTGATGCCCGGGTTGGTCACCTTTTCGGGGTTCTCGGATATTTTGATTTTGGGCGCCACGCGGCCGTCAATGAATTCGGCGCTTAGCTTATATACGCCGCCCAGCGCGGGGCAATCCATGCTGGTAATCAACCTTGTGCCCACGCCCCAGGTGTTGATGCACGCGCCCTGCAACTTCAGGTCGCGGATCAGCATTTCGTCCAAATCGCCCGACGCGCAAATTTTGGCGTCGGGATAACCCGCCTCATCGAGCATTTTGCGGGCTTCGCGGGTCAGATAAGCCAGGTCGCCCGAATCCAGACGGATGCCAACCGGCTCATATCCCTGCGCGCGCAGTTCGTCAAAAACCTTTATGGCGTTAGGCACGCCGCTGCCCAGCGTGTCGTAAGTGTCCACCAGCAACATGCAGGAGGTGGGGAAGTGCTTGGCATACGCGCGGAAGGCGCTGATTTCGTCGGGGAAGCTCATCACCCAGCTGTGCGCGTGGGTGCCCATCACCGGTATGCCAAACATCTGCCCGCACAGCACGTTGCTTGTGCCCGCGCACCCGCCGATTACCGCCGCGCGCGCGCCGTATATGCCGGCGTCCGGACCCTGAGCGCGGCGCAGGCCAAATTCCATTATCACGTCGCCCGCCGCCGCCTGCACGACACGGCTGGCCTTGGTGGCGATCAGCGTCTGGTGGTTGATGATGTTAAGCAGCGCGGTTTCAATTAACTGCGCCTCAAAGATGGGCGCGGTTACGCGCACCAGCGGCTCGCCCGGAAACACGATGGTGCCCTCGGGAACGGCCTGAATGTCGCCCGAAAAATGAAAGTTTTCCAGTTGATTGATAAAGCCGTCGTCGAACAGATTGAGCGATTTAAGGTAGGAAAGCGCCTCGGCGTCAAAGCGCAGGTTTTCGACGTACTCGATCAATTGTTCCAATCCGGCCGCGATGGCGTAATTCATCGTTTCCGACTGGCGGCGGTAGAACATGTCAAATACCGCGCGGTTATCCTGCATGCCGCATTTGTAGTAGCCGTACATCATGGTCAGTTGGTATAGATCCGTAAGCAGGGTAAGATTGCGCATAGCAGGCACCTCTTAATCTTTATCAGTATATTTTCCGGGCTCCCCGGCTAAGGAACGCGTATAGGGCAGCGCGCGGTAGGTAAACGCGCACAAAACCGCCGCGGCCGCCGCCGTAAAGAACACGCCGGCCAGCCGCTCCGCGGCGGCGCACAAAAGCGCGGCGCACAAAAGCAGGGCGCAAAGCGCGCAAAGCGCGCAAAGTTTTCCGCGCCCAAGCGAACCGGCGCGATACAGCCGCCACGAAAAGTTGGCCGCGCAAAAGGCCAGCATCAAAATGCTCAGCCACTGGGAAACGCGTATGCTCGCCAGATAAAGGCTGTCCGTACGCAGCCCCTCGACCACCGCGCGTTCCAGGCCGTACAGGCATACGTACCAGTAAAAACAATCGCCGTCGCGCTTAAACGCGCGCCGCTTTTCGGCGATGAGCAGCCCCGCGCACAGCGCGACGCACCAGGCGGACTCGTAGAAAAACGTGGCCGCGAACCACGCGCCCTGCGCGTCGATCCACACGGCCATCGGAAAAAACTGCCAGGCGGGGTTGGTAACCGCCACGCCGTACGCTTCCTGGTTGACGAAATTCCCCCATCGGCCAATGCCCTGGCCCAGCGCAAGCGCGGGCGCGATCAGATCGGCCAGACGCAAAAACGCGACGCGCTTTGCGCGCGCGTAGATCAGCACCGCCAGCGCGCCGCCGATAATGCCGCCGTAAATCGCCATGCCGCCGTCGTGTACGCTGAGTATGCGCCATGGGTCGGCGGCAAAATACGGCCAGGAAAAGGCGACGAAATAAAGCCGCGCGGCCACGAGCGCGGCGGGTATGGCCACAAGCGTTACATCCAGCGCGCAGTCGCGGGGCAGCCCCAGCTTTTTCTCGCGCAGGAAAACCAGCGCGATGGCCGCGCCGATGCCCGCCGCCAGAATGATGCCGTACCAGTAAACGGGGTATCCGCCCAGCATAAACGCTACTGCATGAGAAGTTTGCATCGATGTACGCCTCCCTTCCACCCCGGGTCAATTATAAACATTTTAACCAGTTTATGTCAACCAAATTCATGCATTCGCACATTTCAAATTTTTCTAAAACGTACCGATTGCGCCATTTTATCGCCACAATGGCGCTGTATACGCGCCTTTGGACCGGTGTTTTGCGTGCGCGCGCGGATAAATACGCGGTTATGGGCGATTTTTTCACGGGGAAACCGGGCGGCAACGGTTGCACGCAGGCTAAAAAAAAGGTATAATAAAACATTATGATATACTGGCATATGGTTGTGCCGGTCAAACGGGCTGAAAGCGGCGCCGGAGCGTGCGGACGCGGCGCGCCGCGAAAAGGAGTATCCCAATGGCGAGAAAGAAAGTGACGGGACGATTTTACATCTTCCTGATCATGTTGGCTTTAGGCGCGTTTTTTGTCGCGCGGGAATTTTTTTCGTTCGGCACGTCGGAAGGGCTCATTACGCTGGCCACGGCTTCCTATTCAAATACGGTGGACGCGGTTGTGGTGCGCAACGAAGCGGTGTCTTCCTTTGAGGGCAACGGCCGCGTGGTGTATGTGGCCGCCGAGGGCGAAAACGTGAGCCGGGGCGACGTGCTGGCGGAGGTGTATTCCTCCAGCTATTCGGAAAAGGAAATGGACAAACTGGAAACCGTGCGCCAGAACATACGCGCGTATCATCAGACGATTTTGGACAATATCGTGGATTCGTCGCTCGAACGCCTGGAAACGGCGGTGCAACAAAAGGCGCTGGAACTTAAGACGCTGGTGAACCGCAAGCCTACCGGAAGCCTGATAAATTTGCAAAGCCAGCTGGAAGAGGCCATGACGGAGCGCCAGGATTACCTGCGCCAGAACCGGCGCGAAGACCCCAAGCTTAACCAGTTATACGAAGAAGAAGAAAAGCGCGTAAGCGCTATTTCCGCCTGGAAAAGCGAAGAGACCGCCTCCATGGACGGGGTGGTGAGCTTTTATCTGGACGGATATGAAAATTACCTGACGCTGGACCGGCTGGACGAGCTGACCAGCGACGACGTGCGCGCCGTAATAAACGGCCAGCCGCTTTCCACGGGCGAGGAGTCCAGGCTAAGGCAGAATATCTGCCGCGTGGTATCCGAGGACGAATGGTATGTTTTGCTGGTAAGCGACGACGCGAGTTGGAACCCGATCAGCGGACAGGTTTTTACCTTCCAAATAGAAGATATACCGGATGTGGCCTTTACCGGCGAAGTGACCGCCATGCAAAAAAGCGGCAGCGACGTAATGGCCCAGGTGAAGGTGACCGGGCCTTTGGGGCCGCTGCTCAACCGCAGGTCGGGCCGCGCGCACATCGCCACCAACCTGACCGGCTATTCTGTGCCGGTTAAGGCGGTTACCACGCAGAACGGGCAGACCGGCGTATGGGTTAACGACGTGCCGGGCGGGACGTTTGTGGCGGTTGAGGTGCTCTCCACCGACGCGCGGTACGCGCTGATTCAGCCGCTCGTGCAGGGCACGATTACGCTGGGCCAAAAGGTGCTGCTTCAGTAAAAATCGGGGTGATCCGTATGGAATATGAACTGCTTAAACAAAACATCGAATCCTGCCGCGTCCGGCTCGAACGGGCCGCGCAGCGCTGGGGGCGTCCGGTCAGGCTGTGCGCTGTGACAAAAACGGTGGATGTGGAAACGATCAACCTTTCCTACGCCGCGGGGGTGCGGATAATCGGCGAAAATCGCGTTCAGGAGGCGCGGGAAAAATTCCCAGCGTTAAATCCTGATTTTGCGCTGCATATCATTGGACAATTGCAGACGAATAAAGTAAAATATATCTTGGAATTTGCCCAAATGGTGCAATCGCTTGACCGGATGGCGTTGGCCCAGGAAATCGACCGGCGCGCCAAGGAGCACGGGCGCGCGATGCCGGTACTTATTCAGGTCAACATCGCGCGTGAAAGCCAGAAATCCGGCGTGTATGAAGAGGATCTGGAACAGCTCGTGCGTCAATGCGCGCGGTTGGACGGCCTTAGCGTAAAAGGCCTGATGGCGATTATGCCCCTGTGCGACGATCCCGAACAGGTGCGGCCCTACTTCCGCGCGATGCGCGCGTGGTATGAACGGCTGCGCCAACAGGCGATAGCGGGCGTGGAGATGGAATATCTGTCCATGGGGATGAGCGGCGATTACGTCGTGGCGGCCGAGGAAGGCGCAAACATGGTGCGCGTCGGCTCGGCGATATTTGGACACAGGTGACGCAGACGGCCCGGCGCTTGCGCAGGCGCGCCCGGGCGGGGGAATTAATCCTTTGCCGCGCAAAGTCAAGTTGGAAGGGGAAGAAAAATGGCGCGTAGTACCAGCCGGTTTAATAAGCTGCTGAATTTTATTGGACTTGTGGACGATGAGCCGGAAGAGGAATTGACGCAGGAGCGCATGCGCCCAGCCGGCGCGCAGACCTATAATCCCGCCCCGCGAAGGGCGCAAAACGCCGCTCCGGTCCGGCCGGTACGTTCCAGCCAGGGATACGAAGACGTGCGCGCCCCGCGCTACGGCGCTTCGGCCGGGCGTGGAGATTACGCCGCGCCGCGTTCGGGCGCGTCCATGGGGCGCGCGGACTACGCGCCGGACGGCTACTCGCGTTCCGCGTACCGCGCTCAGGCGTCCGATTACGCCCGCTCCGATTATACGCGCTCCGATTATTCGCGTTCCGATTACGGACGCGGCGCGTCGGATTACGGCCAGGTATCCGACTATGGACGCGCGTCCGCGCGGACGGATTATGACCGCGGCGCTTCGCGCGCGCGGGAGGCGGATTTTTACGCCGGCTCTACGCAGCGCGCCTCCACCATGCGCGATTTTGCGCCGTCGGCGTCTGCGCCGCGCAACAATGTCGTCAGCATGCGCGCCGCGGAATCGCGCCACCAGACGGTCATATATTATTTGCACGAATTGGAAGAGTGCCGCGACGTGATCGGCGATTTGCTGGAAAGCAAAACCGTGCTGCTCAACCTGGAGGACATGGACGAGCGGCTGATTCAGCGCGCGATTGATACGTTGTGCGGCGCGGCTTTCGCGTTGGGCGCGACGCTGCGCAAGGCCTCCGACAAGACCTACCTGATTGCGCCTAATAACGTAAGCGTCGCGTTGACAAACGAAAACGAGCGCTATTAGCTAAGCGATTGCCGGGCGGGGGAGAGCTGTATATGACGTTTCAGATACTCTACAGTGTTTTTCGGGGCATCGATATCTTTTTGAGGCTGATAGACTATGTGCTGCTGGGCTACTGCATACTTAGCTGGGTGGCCCGGCCGACCAACTCGCTGTATATCTTTTTAAGCCGGCTGGCGCAGCCGTTTATAGCGCCTTTCAGACCGATCGCCAGGAAGCTGATCGAGCGCGGCTTTCTAATCGATATTAGCGCGCTATTGGCCTTCTTTGCGCTGGACATTGTAAGAAGGCTGATTTGGAATGTGTTTTACTGGCTGGTTGGGCTGATATGAGCGCGAAGGAAAATCCCGAGTCGGGCCGCCTGCGCGACGCCGCGGTTGCCTGCGCTAAATCGTGCAGGACGCGGTTTACGCGCTTTTTAGAGCCGCCCGCGTTTGCCGAGGCCATGCGCGCCGCGCGCGCGGCGGGCGTGCAGTGCGCGCTGGAGGGCGGTTATGACGGGGCGGAGCGGCGTATGGCGGCTTTCTTTTGCGAGGCCGAACCCGAGGCGGAGCAATGGCCCATTAAGCGCCTGCGCATAAGTTGGAACGAAAAATTCGCCTCGGTATCCCATCGCGACCTGCTGGGCGCGCTGATGGGGCTGGGCATTACGCGCGAATGCACAGGCGATATCGTGCTGGGCGAAGGCGAGGCGTTTGTCTTTGCGGCGGCTGAATCGGCGCCCTACATTATGGGCAACCTGATATCGGCGGGGCGCGCCCACGTGCGCGTGGAGGAGGCCGGGCCGCAATGCGCGCTGCCCGAACCCAAGGGCCGGGTAAAGCGCATTACCCTCGCCTCCGACCGGCTGGACGCCGTATTGGCGGGGGCGCTTAACATCAGCCGCGCGCAGGCGCAGGCGCTTGTGGAGCGCGAACTGGTAAAGCTTAACCATATTCCCTGCAATCGCGCCGACGCGCGCCTTAATGCGGACGATCTGATTTCGGCGCGAGGTTACGGACGGTTCCGTTTGACGGAGGATTTCCAGGCCACGCGTAAGGGCAGGCTGGCCGTGCAGATATTTTGGTACGGAGAATGAAAAATTTTTGTTAACAAGAGGAATTGCCTTAATACGTGTAGAATTTGAAACTGGACTGTATCTATACATATGCGGTTTTGGAAATTGTGCCTTTGCGCGGTTGT
>CAWVLE010000036.1:0-5717 GCA_963929805.1 uncultured Eubacteriales bacterium
GTGCCGGTTGTGGATTTCACCGCCGCGATCGAGCTGATTAAGGACGAAAACGGCCGCGTGGCGGGCGCCGTGCTGCAAAATATGGAAACGAGGGAACTGCTCGTCGCGCGCGCCAAAACCGTGGTGCTCGCCACGGGCGGCGCGGGCCGGCTGCATTACCAGGGCTTCCCCACCTCCAACCACTACGGCGCTACGGCCGACGGACTGGTGCTGGGCTATCGCGTGGGCGCCAGGCTGCTCTACGCCGACACGCTGCAATACCATCCCACGGGCGTGGCTTTCCCCAGCCAGATTTACGGCGCGCTGGTAACCGAAAAGGTGCGCTCTCTGGGCGCGATGCTGGTCAACCGCGAAGGCGAGGCCTTCATGCATCCGCTGGAGACGCGCGACGTGGCGGCGGCCTCCATCATTCGCGAGTGCACCGAGCGCCACCTGGGCGTGGATTCCGAAGAAGGCCAGGGCGTGTGGCTGGATACGCCCATGATCGAGCAGCTGCTGGGCGAGGGCGCCATTGAGGCGCGCATACCGGGCATGCTGCGCATGTTCAGCAAATACGATATCGATATCCGCAAGGTGCCCATTTTGGTCTATCCCACGCTGCACTATCAAAACGGCGGCCTGGAAATTTCGGCCGACGGCCAGAGCACGGTGGAGAACCTGTTCGTGGCCGGCGAAGCGGTGGGCGGCATACACGGCCGCAACCGCCTGATGGGCAACTCGCTGCTGGATATCATCGTGTTCGGCCGCAACGCGGGCCAGCAGGCCGCCAAGAAGAGCCGCGAAGTCAAGGTGGGCAAGCTCACCCTGGCGCACGTGGACGCCTTTGCGGAAGAACTTTCCAAGGCCGGCATCCAGCCGGATACCGTATCGCCCAGGCTGCTGCCCACCTATACCCATGGCCGCGAAAAGGCCATCGAGGGCATCGCGGTAAAATAAACCGCAAAAGGGCAACGCAAAAGGGCCGCCGCGCTAATGCCTTCCGCCGTAAGGAAGCGAACTTGCAAACGAGGTTTCTTACATGAACGTAAGTGACCGCCGTTTGCAAGCGACGCTGACGCCGTAAGCAAAAAAGCTTCCTCCCTTTTCTTTTCAGAAGCGGTTTTTGCGTTTGCGGGCTTTTTCGACACACTAAACCGGCGTGTCGTTTCGCAATGAAACGTCACGCCGGTTTTCTACGCGTTTAAAACGGCATTTACAAGGGCAAGTATGCCCAGATACTTTGGTAGATACGCGCCGAAAAAGACGGCGGTGGGCTCGGGGGCGCGTTCGCCTTTCCCTCGACGGCCGCCTTTGGCTTTGCCGTTTGCCGCCTGCGATGGCTTCCGTCCGTTTTGCCCGCCGGCGGCGCTTACCGGGCGTCGCGCGTGGCGCGCAGCGCAATTTTAATCAGCTCGTCGGCCTGTTCCGGGCTGGCGGCGCTTACGGTTATATGCACCCCTTCCGGGCGCAGCTGGCTGCACAGCGTCTCCACGTCCTCGGGTTCGGCCGTAATTTCTATTAATTTTCCGGCCCGCTGAATTTTTTTAAGTACATGAATCCAGTGGCGCGCGGAGGGCTGGCCCGCGCCGTACACCCATTGCACCCCGTTTAAGCGCTCCATGGCCAGTATGCGGTCCAGGTGGCGCAGCGCGTCCGGGCCGTCCAGGTGATAGATGGCCGCGCCCAGAAAATCGATTTCCCGCTCGATGGCGGGCGCGACCAGATATTCGTAATCGGCCGGCGAGATCATGCAGGAAAAATCGCTGGACACCGGATACCACCCGCGCGTGGGGTTGAGTATGCCCATCCAGCAGGTAGAACCCTGCTGGACGGCGCGTATCTCTTCGTCCAGCGCGGTATATACCCGGCGGTAAACCTCAAATATTTCGTCGCTGCGGCGAACCAGCTCCGGCGCGTTTTCCACCAGGTCGATGCAGGCCGCCTCCGCCCCGCGCAGCGACACCAGCGCGTCGCTTCCGGGGTGAAGGTCGGTTACGCCCACCAGATAGTCGCCGCGGCTGTCGCGCAGCACCGCGCGGGTAATTTCCATGATCTTGACAAAATAGGGGTTTTTCGGGTTAAAGGTAATGGGCGGCAGGCTTTCCCAGCCGGCGACGGACGGCCGCGCCCAGCTGGTGTCCTCGCCGAAGACCAACTCGCATCCACAGATGGCGCCCACCAGATCCGGGCCCAGGTTGGGGCAGTAAAGCGGAAAGGCCTCGCCCGCGTAATACAGCTGCCCGGCCTGCCGCCGCGCGCATTTTTCGATGTAGTCCACGTCGGTCCACGCCTTTTTAAGGTTGTCCGGCCGCGGAATGGGCGGACCGCTTCTGCGCGCGCCGGGCGCGGTGACGCTCATCAGGGGCCGGTCGTGATTTTCCCGGTTCCAATAGGCAAGATAGCTTTCGCGCAGCTTATGCTCGTCCACGTACAGCATGGGTACGCCCTCCCGTAAATCTTTTAAACGGGCCGCGCCATTCACGCGGCCCGCCCTCATCCCTCGTCCAGCGTCTATTTGTGCAGCGCCTGCCCGGTCAATTTTTCATAATATTTTATCAGCGCGCTGTGGTCGAAGCCGTCCATGCCCTCGCAGCTTAGCATTTTCATCATTTCGCGCACCTGGCAGGTAAGCGGCGTGGGCGCGTTAATCGTGCGCGCGGTATCCAGCACGTTGTTCAAATCCTTTATGTGCAGCGCGATTTTGAAGCCCGGTTTAAAGTTCTGCTCCATGGCCATGGGCGCTTTGGCGTCCAGCACCGTGCTGCCGGCCAGCCCGCCGCGTATGGCCTGATAGATGATCTCGGGCGACACGCCGGCCAGCTGGCCCAGCGTGAGCGCCTCGGACATGGCCGCGATGTTGACCGCCACGATGATCTGGTTGCACAGCTTGGTCACGTTGCCCGCGCCGGTGTCGCCGCACAGCACCACGGAGCTGCCCATGGCGGCAAGGATATCGCGGCAACGCTCAAACACCTCGCGCTTGCCGCCCACCATGAACGAAAGCGTGCCGTCCACGGCCTTGGGTTCGCCGCCGCTGACCGGCGCGTCCAGCATGTCCACGCCCTTTTTCTCCAGTTCGGCGGCGATTTCGCGCGAAGCGATGGGGTTGATGGAGCTCATGTCGATCAAAACCGCGCCCGGGCGTATGTGCTCCA
Organism: uncultured Eubacteriales bacterium; assembly: GCA_963929805.1. Classification (GTDB taxonomy): domain Bacteria; phylum Bacillota; class Clostridia; order Christensenellales; family Aristaeellaceae; genus CAWVLE01. Next base: position 3,135 of record CAWVLE010000036.1, read on the forward strand.
GCACGCCGTCCGGCGAAAGCACCACGTCCTTTACCTGGGGCGAGTTGGGCAGCATGGTCATGACGATATCGCATTTTTCGGCCACTTCGCCCGCGCCCGCGGCGGGACGCGCGCCGGCCGCGGCCATCTCCTCTACCGCCTGCGCGTTTAAATCGTATACGTACAGTTCATAGCCCGCCTTAAGCAGGTTTCGCGCCATGGGTTTGCCCATAATGCCCAGCCCGATCAATCCAAGTTTCATTTGTCAATCCCCCTTTTGATTATTGTCCCGCGACGGCGAGCCCTGCCGTTCAAAGGCCTGCCGCGCGGCGGTTTTACAATCTTCTATGTGCGCCTTCATGGCCAGCTCGGCGGCCGCGGTATCGCCCTGCTCGATCGCCTCGAATATGCGCGCGTGGTGGCCAAGCGAATTGTCCAGCGTCTCGCCAAACATCATGCGCTCCATGTACACGGACAAAATGGTCTGTATGGTGTCAAACGAACCGGACAGCACGTAATTGCCCGAAAGATTGCTTATCTCCCTGTGAAAGGCCACGTCCAATTGGGAAAAACGGGCGGCGTCGCCCCGAGCGGCCGCCTCGCGCATGGCCCGCATCAGCGCGCGCAGCCCGTCAAGCCGCCCGCCGTCCGGACGCCCGCGCGCGGCCAACGACGCGCAACCGGCCTCGATCCATTTGCGCGCCTCGTACAGGCTTTCCACGCTTGCGCTGTCAAACAGCAGGGCGTTAAACAGCGGGCGCGCAAGTTCGCCCGCCGACAGCCGCCTGATAAACGTGCCGTCGCCCTGCCGAATGGATACCACGCCCATGGCGCTTAGCTTTTTAAAGGCCTCGCGCACGGTGGCGCGGCTTACGCCGTACTGCGCGGCCAGCGCCGCCTCGCTGGGCACGCGGTCGCCCGGGCGCAGCTGGCCCCGCACCAGCATGGCCGTGACGCTCTCCATGATCAGGTCGCATTTGCTCCGGGCGGAAATTTTGCCATTCCCCGTCTCCATGGATTCGCTCCCCTCGCATACCGCATAAAGGTATGATGTTTATTTGTTGCTTTGCCGTCTTACCGCATGGCGTAAGCCGGTATCCGGGTATAATCTATAAAAATCAACCGATATTTTCGCATAAACATCAGACGTCTGATGTTTATGTTTAGTGTAGCACGGGCCAATTCATTTGTCAATAGGCGGGCGCGGCATGAGCCATGGGCGCTTATCCCGCCCACAAAAAAAAGGAAGGAGCGTTTTCCTTCCTCGCAGTGCGGGCGCGCCGCATTTTAATGGGCGCGCGGCTATGCCTTCCGGTCAAAGAAGGGCGATTTGCCGCTGACGCTGAGCACGATGCCCATAACGGCGGTTACGTCGTCGCCCAGCAGGCGGCACTCAAAGGCCGCGCGGCCCACGGAAAACATGACGCGGCTGTCCACGCGCGCGTCGGCGGCCTGAGACGCGGCGCTGCCCAGCGCGATGCCCAGGTCGATCATGTTGTACACGCACACGCCGCCCTGTTTTTCGCAGCCGGCGCAATCGCCAAAGTGACAGTAGCCGCAGCCGGCGCCCAGCGCCATGCGCTCCTCGGTGGTGCCGATCAGCACGACCGCCTGGGCCGCGCGCACGTTTTGCGCGTCGCGCATAAAAAACCCGTAGCCCAGCGTTTCGGAAAGCCGCTCCATCTCCTTGGCCAGCGCGTCCTTATCGCCCGCGGTGGCCACACAGGCGCGTATATGGTCCTTCCCCTTGGTCTTGGGCGCGGTGCGCGCCGCAGCGATCATGCGCTCGGCGGTGGTCAGCGCCACGCGCTCCTCAATGTTTTGAGAATCAAAAATCACGACGATTCCTCCTTTACGCTTATGGCCGGGCCGCTTTAGCGGCGGCGGACGAACCCCAACCAATTGATACAACCAATATAGCCCGGCCGGGCCGCGCTTGTCAAATGGAATTTTACGCGCGCCTTGACGCGCGGCGCGCGCGGCGGCTATAATAAAAAAATAAAAGCGCGGCAAACGTGCGCCGCGCGCAGTGTGTCGAAAAAGTCCGCCTGCGGCATCCTTTTTCGAGCGAAAAGCGCTGTTTCCCTCTCGCCCCCGAGGGGCTCCCGGGCGGGAAACAGCGTAAGGAAGCAGGAAAATCCGCCGCGCATGTCGCCGGATTCGATTAGAAAATGGAGGGCTTCGGCCCTCCAAACCACCCGGAAGGGTTTTTTGACAGCCTGCCCGCCCCAACCGGTTCAGGCCGGATGGGGCGGGGTCGTTTTGCGCAATATAAAATTTTATTTGTTTACCACGTTGACCGGTTCGCCCTTTACATAGGCGGCCAGGTTGTCCACCGCGATATCCATCAGGCGCTGGCGGGACTCCTTGGGCGCCCAGGCAATATGGGGCGTAATAAAGCAGTTCTCCAGGCCCAGCAACGGGTTATCAGCCTTGATCGGCTCGGTGGAAACCACGTCCAACGCCGCGGCGTATACTTTTCCGGATTTAAGCGCGGCGGCCAGATCGGCCTCCACAACCAGCGGGCCGCGCGAAGTGTTGATTAAAATCACGCCGTCTTTCATCTTGGCGATGGTAGCGCTGTTAATGATGCCCTGGGTTTCG
>CAWVLE010000037.1:0-14620 GCA_963929805.1 uncultured Eubacteriales bacterium
TAAAGTGCTGAAACACAAAGCCGATTTTGCGGTTGCGGATGCGCGCCAGCTGGCGCGGCGACATTTCGGATACATCCTCGCCGTCCAGATAGTATTCGCCTTCGTCCGCGTAATCCAGGCAGCCGACGATGTTCATCAGCGTGGATTTGCCGCTGCCCGACGGGCCGATAATGGCCACAAATTCGTGGTCCTCAATGGTCAGATCCACATGGTCAAGCGCGTGTATGGTTTCATCGCCCATTTGATAGAGCTTGGTAATCTGTTTAAGTTCAATCAATTTGATTCCTCCTTAAGCGGCTGGGCGGCCGGATATTTATTGATACGCGCCGTTTTTTGGCGGGCCGAGGCGCGTTTTTTGCGCCCCGGCCGGCCCGTTTTTTACCTGCCGCCCGGCATGCCGCCGCCCATGCCGCCGCCGCCCATGCCGCCGCCCATGCCGCCTCTGCTTTCACTGGAGGAGGAGGTAGAGGAGGTGCGGGTAATGAGCACCTGGTCGCCTTCGTTTACGCCGGAGAGGATTTCGACGTTGGTATCGTCGGAAGCGCCGATGGTTACAAAACTGGTCTGCCCGTCGGCGAGCGTCACATAGTTCTGACCGTTGGCGGTGGATACCGCTTCAACCGGAACCAGCAGCACATCCTGCTTATCGGCCACGATAATTTCCACGCTGGCCGTCATGCCGTCCATCAGGTTGACCGAGGCTTCGTCCAGCAATACGGTTACCTCGTAGGAAGCCACGCCGCCAGACACCGTGCCGACGCCGGATATTCGCTTGACCGTGCCGGTAAAGGTCTGATCCGGGAAGGCGTCGATTTCCACATCTACCGATTGGCCCACTTCAACGTCTACGATGTCCAGTTCGTCAACAGTCGCGACGATTTTGTATTCGGTGGCCGACTGCATGGTAAAGGCCAGAGAACTTTCTTCCAGTACCTGGTTAAGGTTGACGTCCACCGAAGTGATGACGCCGCTCATGGGGGCGCGCACGATCAGGCTTTCCTGTTTGGCCTGGGCGTTATCCAGCGCCACGCGCGCCTCTTCATAGGTCAAAAGCGCCTGCTGCAATTCGGCGGACGGGATGCGCCCGGTGATGTAGAACAGCTTGTATCCCGAACCGACCTCTTCGTTATCTTCATAATAAAGGGTATCGATCGTGCCGCCCACCGCGGTTACCGGAATGGGCATGTTTACTTCCAGCTGGCCGCTGCCCAGCTGCTCGCCTTGCAGCGTGGTAACCAGCACCTCTTCGCCCACGTCGTATGTATCGTCGGCTATGGTTACCGCGATATTACCGCCCAGGTTGTTCATCTGGTCTACGACGCCTTCTACCGCGACGTTGTCGATCCACACGCTTACCACGTCGCCAACCGACAATCCGCTGGTGGTGGCGGGCTCAAATTCCACCTTCATTTTTCCGTCGCGCGAAATCACGCATAAATACCCGGTCTGTTTCATGACCATGGATATATCGTCGCCCTCTTCAACCGCGATCATTTTTATGCGGCCGGCGGAAGGAGAATATACGTAATAGTCCGAACCGGAATCGCGTATATCGGAAAGCGCTACCTGCGCGGCAAATAACTCGCTCTCCAGCGTGGCGATTTCGGTTTCCAGGTCCGAACTGTTCAGCTTCATTACCACGTCGCCCTCGCTTACCGTATCGCCAACTTCGACGTTGATCGATTCGATCTTGCCTTCAGCGCCCGTGTAAACGCTCTGGGTAGAGGCGGGGGATAAACTGCCGGAGCCGTAAACGGTCACTGAAAGGTCGCCCTTTGTCACGGTGGCGTAACTGCCCGCCGTAGCGGCCGTGGATGCGCTGGTGGTGGTCGCGCCGGTCGTACCCAGTGAGGACGAACGGCTGGAGCGGTCGGTGCTGGAATCCCCGGTAATTATGGATTTAATTGTGGGGAAGGCGAACGCGCCCAGAATCGCGATAACGACGACTACGACAACCCACTTGGCCCATTTTCCTTTTTTGCGCTTATTGATCATGCCTGTTTCCCTCCATGCGTTTTATGAGGCTAGGATACTGGAAAGCCGTGGCATTTTTTAGACGGTAAATCAGGTCAAATATGAATGACTGGAGCATTTTGGGTTCGATTTGGCTCAAAATTTGCAAAGCGCGGCGCACAGCGGCTTGATAATTCCATGCCGTTGTGCTATGATAAGCAAAGGCTTTACGATATAATGACAGTGTCATTGGAGGACGTTATGAAAACTTCAAACCGCCGGCCAATTGCGCATACGCTGCGCCTTTTTAAGCGCTTTGCCGTCTATTTCAAGCCCTATATGCCGATTATGATCGCGGATTTGTTCTGCGCGGCGTTGACTACGGTGTGCGAATTGGTGCTGCCGCTGATCGTTCGCTACATTACCGATATGGGTATGAACGATTTGGCCGGGCTGACTGTGCAAATTGTCCTTACCTTGGGCGGCGTGTATCTGGTTATGCGCGTTATTGATACGGCGGCGAACTACTATATGTCCTCCATGGGCCATATCATGGGCGCCTATATAGAAACCGACCTGCGTCGGGATTTGTTTGCGCACATGCAAAAGCTGTCCAATTCCTATTACGACGGCGCGAAGACCGGCCAGCTTATGTCGCGCATAACGACAGACCTGAACGACATTACCGAATTTGCCCATCATTTCCCGGAAGAGGCCTTTATCGCGCTGATCAAAATTGTGGCGTCGTTTTGCATACTGTGTACGATGAACGTGCCGCTTACCCTGATTATATTCGCGGTGCTGCCCATCATGCTGGTCTGTTCCTCGTTTTTCAATAAGCGCATGCGCCGCGCGTTTAAAGACATGCGCTTTCAGCTGGGCGAGTTAAACACCCAGGTGGAGGATAGCCTGCAGGGCATACGCGTGGTAAAATCCTTTGCGAACGAGAACCTGGAACAGGAAAAATTTGAAAAAGGCAACGGCTTTTTCCTGAAAATCAAGCGTCACGCCTATTATGCCATGGCCGGCTTTCATTCCACCACGCGCCTGTTTGACGGCATTATGTACATACTGGTTGTGGTAATCGGCGCGCTGTTTATGATCGGGGGCAGCATAACGCCTTCCGATCTGGTCGCCTATCTTTTATATGTAACCACGCTTTTAACCTCAATCCGGCGCATTGTGGAATTTACCGAACAGTTCCAGCGCGGTATGACCGGCATCGAGCGCTTTGTGGAGGTCATGGACGTGCCGGTAGACATCCATGACGAACCTGGCGCGGTGGAACTGCGCGACGTAAAGGGTGAAATCCGCTTCGACCACGTGAGCTTTTCTTATAACGATGCCGATGGGAACGTGCTAACCGACATCAACCTGTTGGTTGAAGCCGGGCGCTCGGTGGCGCTGGTGGGCCCGTCGGGCGGCGGCAAAACCACCCTGTGTAACCTGATTCCCCGATTTTACGAGTTAAATGCCGGGCGCATACTCATAGACGGTCAGGACATCCGCTCGATCAAGCTGCATTCGCTGCGCGAAAATATCGGCATGGTGCAGCAGGATGTGTATATGTTTGGCGGAACGGTGGCCGACAACATCGAATACGGTTGCCCGGGCGCCACGCGCGAACAGATCATGGAGGCCGCGCGTCAGGCCGGCGCGCATGACTTTATTATGCAATTGCCCAACGGTTACGATACGCATGTGGGCGAACGCGGGGCAAGGCTGTCCGGGGGACAGAAGCAGCGCATTTCCATCGCGCGCGTGTTTTTGAAAAATCCGCCCATACTGATTTTGGACGAGGCTACATCGGCGCTGGATAATGAAAGCGAACTGCTGGTCCAGCGTTCGCTGGAACGATTGATGAAGGGGCGCACCACATTTACCATCGCGCACCGGTTGACCACCATAAGGAACGCCAGCGTAATTTTGGTTTTGACCGAAAAGGGTATTGTGGAAAAGGGCAGCCACGAGGAACTGATGGCGCAACGGGGCGTGTATTACGACCTATACCGCCTGTACATGCGCGACGAAGCATCCTGAAGGGAAAATCGCTAAATTCTTGTTGCATTGAATTAGGCGATTGAAACAAAAGCAATTGTGTGCTACAATACTGTCATAATTAGCGATTGGATTGATTGCGGATTTTGAGCGATGAAATAGTTCGAGAGGATCCTTAACAAATGTTCTTACGCCTGCTGCTGAACTTTCCTATATTTATCGGGCAGATTTTTCAATTTATTCTGGTCAGCGTGATTATAGGGTCATTGTCTTTTTTTCTGGGGCAACTGTTGCCGCGCAAAAATTTTGACTGGACGATGTTTCCCTATAAATCGTTTGCCTGGGAGCGGAACGGGCTGGTTTATACCAGGCTGAAAATACAGTTCTGGAAGGACCGGGTGCCTGACATGAGCCGTTATATCCGCAGCGTGTTTCGTAAGAAAATTTGCGTGTTCCGCAGCGGCGAATATTTGGAAGGACTTATTCGGGAAACCTGCGTAGCGGAATTGGTTCACTGGATGTTGATTTTCGTCAGCCCCATTTTTATGCTGCAAATTGACGGCATAGGTGGAATCATCGGCACGATCTGCTATGCGATAGGAAATCTTCCGTTTATATTGATCCAACGGTATAACCGGCCCAGGTTGGTTATGTTGTTGGAACGGCAACAATGCGCCGTAAAGCGTCTGAATAAGGTGGGCGGCCTTCAGTCCAGCACGGCCGGTTGATACAGCTGGACCGCCGGTCTGTTCCTGCGCCTGTAATCGCCTGACTGGACGCGTAAAACAGATGTGAATTTGAGGTGTTCTTTGCTTGGCCTTCTTGATTGCGGCCGTGGGCGTGCTGGGCTTTATCAGTATGCTGTACGGCCTGTACTTTGGCATAATTGCCGTGGTTGGTAATCTGAAAGGGCAAAAGCCAATCCCGTACGCGAAACCTCAGCGCAGGATCGCCTGCCTGGTTCCGGCCAGAAACGAAGAAACTGTGGTCGGTTTTTTGGTACAAAGCCTGGTTCGTCAAGACTATCCGCGCGAACTGTACGATATATATGTAATTGTAAACAATTGTACGGACGATACGCGGGGCGCCGCGCTGCGTGCGGGCGCGAAGGTTTTGGAGTGCGACAGGGAAGTGCATTCCAAGGGCGAAGTGATGCGCTTCGCATTCGACAAGCTGTTAAACGGTGATTGTCAGTACGATGCTTTTTGCATTTTTGACGCGGATAATCTGGTGGACGCAGGTTTTTTGCAGGCGTGTAACAATGCGCTTTTCGCCGGATACGAAGTGGCCCAGGCCTACAGGGACAGCAAAAACCCGGGGGATAACTGGGTCGCGGGCTGTACTTCCACATTTTTCTGGTTTATGAGCCGCCTGTACAACAATGCGCGCACGGCCATGGGCATATCGGCCGCGCTGAACGGAACAGGTATCGTGCTCGGCGCCGGCCTAGTGCGGCGTATGGGCTTTGATACGTCCACGCTTACGGAAGATTTGGAATATACCGCGCAGTGCGCGTTGGCGGGCGTAAAGATCGGCTTTATGCGCGACGCCATTACCTATGACGAGCAGCCCATAAAGCTTAAGGATTCCTTTACCCAGCGCCGCAGATGGGGCGCCGGTTCACTTCAGTGCGCCAAAAAATACAGACGCCGCCTGGTGCGCGGGGTATTTAAGCAAAAGAGTATGGAATGCCTGGATATTGCGCTGCTGTTTTTTGGCATGTACGCGCAACTGATCAGCCTGGCGCCCGCGCTGTATACAATTGGCCGGTGTATCGTCAAGCTGGTTCAAAGCCCAATGGAAGGGCTACGATGGGTACTGATGCTGTCCGTCTCGGGCATCGCCGGCGGCGTGTTGGCCGGCGCGTTGTTTGTATTGCTGATGGCGGTGCTGGAACACAAGACGCGCCGCGTAAAGGCGAGCACCTACGCGCTGATGTGGCTGTATCTGCTTACATGGGTTCCGGCCAACCTGATCAGCCTGGTAACCCGTCCGCCCAAGTGGACGTATATACAGCACGTGAGCGCGGTGGATATTGAGCTGTGCGAAAGCGCGGCGGAGGAACCGGCCCGGCAGGCGGCGGCTAATTCAAAGGAGACCAGCGTATGAAAAAAAGTTTCATTTCTCAGGGGCTTCCTTTTTTCAGGGGCAATATGCATATGCATACCACGGCCAGCGACGGCGCTCTTTCACGCGTGGAAGCGCTGAAACTGTACCGGGACAATGGATATGACTTCGTGGCGCTGACCGATCACTGGAAGCCCGGCGAGGAAAGTTACTACGAAAATATGCTCGTGCTCAGCGGCGTGGAGTTGGACAGGGATTTGGACGGACAGGTGGCCCACATCGTCGGCGTGGGCATAGAGCCTGAAAAATTGCGGGCCCGCCGCGGTATGCAGCCGCAGGAGATGATCGACGCCATTTGCGCCGCTTCGGGACGCGCGATATTGGCGCACCCCGCGTGGTCGCTAAACACGCCCGAGTTCATCTGCGCGCTGCGCAACCTGAGCGCGGTAGAGGTATTTAATACGTTTTCAGGCGAACCGTGGAACAGCGAACGCGCCGATTCCTCCAACGTGCTGGATCTGTGCGCCTGCGCGGGGCGTTTAGTGCCGTTTGTGGCGAGCGATGACAGCCACCGTTATGAGGGCGAGGCCTGCCGCGCCTACACGATGGTTCAGGCGCGCGCGCTGGATCGCGCGGGCATTTTGCAGGCCCTGGACGTGGGCGCGTTCTACGCCAGCCAGGGCCCGGGCTTTTTCCAGATAGAGCTGGACGGCGACGCGCTCATCGTGCGTACGAGCCCGGTAGAGCGCATCACCTTTTATTCCAATTTGCCCTGGGTGCATGGCCGCTGCCGCAACGGGCACGATCTGACCGAGTCCGTCTATACGATCGCCCGCGATAAAGGGGAAAGTTACGTGCGGTGCGTGTTGACCGACCGCTTTGGGCGCCGCGCCTGGTCAAATCCGATCGATCTTACACAGGCATAGTAAAAAAGACCCCGGCCGGTTTGACGCTTCCGGCCGGGATTTTTTATTGTGACTTCACAGGTTAGGCGCCGCCGTTTATGTATAGCGCGGCCATGGTGGCGGCTACGGCGCCGTCGGCGACGGCGGTCACCACCTGCTTTAAAGGCTTTGTACGCAGATCGCCCGCGGCAAAAACGCCGCTTAGCGAGGTGCGGGTGTCCTCGCCCGCGACGATATAACCCTCCGCGTCAAGATCCAGCATGCCCCGAACCAGTTGGGTTTCGGGGACGGTGCCGATCGCCACAAACAACGCGGAAACCGACTGGCGTATGGTTTCGCCGTCTGGCCGGTGTTTAAGCGTCAGCGTCAGCCCGTCCTGAGCCGGCTCGACCGCTTCTACAACGCAGTTCCATTGCGGGGTTATACGCGGGTTTTCCAGCATGTACTGGGCGTGCGGGCCGCTGGCGCGCAGCGCGTCGCGCCGGTGGATTAACAGCACGTCCGAGCGCTGGGCGAGGTATAGCGCGTCCTCTACCGCGGTATTGCCGCCGCCCACGACCGCTACGCGGCGGCCGCTGTAAAATGCGCCGTCGCAGGTGGCGCAATACGAAATGCCGCGGCCCGCCAGCTGGGCCTCGTTCGCAAGCCCCAACGTGCGGCGCTTTGCGCCCATGGCCAGTATCACCGTGCGCGCCTCGATGGGGTTTCCGTTAAGATTGAGCTGCTTTTGCGCGCCGTTTAAACGCAAATCGCTTACCTCGCCGTATTGGATTTGCAAACCATGCGCGGAGGCCTGCTGTTCAAAGGCCATCATAAGCTCCGGCCCGCCGATGCCCTCGGGAAAGCCGGGATAGTTTTCCAAACGGTCGGTGGTGGACGCCTGGCCGCCCACAAACTCGCGCTCAATCAACAGCGCGTTCAGGCCGGCGCGCGCCGCATACAGCCCGGCGCTCAGCCCGGCCGGGCCGCCGCCGATAATTACCAGATCATACATGGACAAACCTCCTAAACACACCGGCGCGCAAAGGATGCGCTACAAATCGCGCCGTCCTTCAAAAGCCTTGGAAAGCGTAACCTCATCGGCATACTCCAAATCGCTACCTACCGGCACGCCGTGGGCGATTCGGGTTACGCGCACGCCCAACGGCTTTATCAGCCGGGCGATGTAAGCGGCCGTCGCCTCGCCCTCTATGTCGGGATTGGTGGCCAGCACCACCTCTTCAACTTCGCCGGAGGAGAGGCGGTTTAGCAGTTCGCGTATGCGTATGTCGTCCGGGCCGATTCCCTCCATGGGCGAAATTACGCCGTGCAACACATGATATTGCCCGTCGTAGTCGCGCATGCGCTCCATGGCCGCCACGTCGCGGGGATCTTTCACCACGCACAGTATGCGCTTGTTCCGGTTGGGGTCGGCGCACAGCGCGCAGGGATCCACATCGGAATAATAACCGCACACCGGGCAAAAATGCACCTGCTTTTAGCCGTTAAATATTGCCACCGCCAGCTCGCGTACCTGATCCTCGGGCAACGCAATAATATGGTAAGCCAGCCGCTGCGCGCTCTTTCTGCCGATGCCGGGCAGGCGGCTTAGCTGGTTGACCAGCCGCGCGATGGGCTCTATATCGCCGCTCATGGCTTAGAACAGGCCGGGCATATTCATCCCGCCGGTCAGCTTGCCCATTTCGCGCTCGACCGTCTCATTCGCCTGGCGCAACGCCTCGTTGACCGCGGCGGCGATGAGGTCTTCCAGCATTTCAACGTCGTCCGGGTCCACCGCTTCGGGCTTGATTTTAACGCTGAGTATTTCTTTTTTTCCGTTGATTTTGACGTTTACCATGCCGCCGCCCGAGGACGCCTCAAATTCGCGCGCGTCCAGCTCTTCCTGCATTTTTGCCATCTGCTGCTGAAGCTTTTGCGCCTGGCGCGCCAGCTGCTGCATGTTGCCGCCCATCATTCCCGGAAATCCGCCGCCTCTTGCCATGAATAAATCCTCCTTAAAAAATGGGCTCAAACCCATAACTTTCTTCTGGAAAGCGCTTCGCGGGCGCGTGCCCGATGGACCGGCGCGCTTCCTCTGCCCATTATACACGATTTTCCGCATGCGCGTAAACACTTTTTTGAATGGAATTGGCCGGACGCGCCGGGTTCACGTTGCGCGCGTATCGCCGGTTAAATATGGATTTACCCAATAATTTGATAAAAACCACGCGCAGTTGTGCCAAAATGCCATTAAAGTTATGCGTATAAGGCTAGGCACGTTGCGCGGTTTATGGTATACTGATAAATGGGTTTCTATTTAGCTTATTAAAGTAAAAGGGTTGCCATCAACTTGGAGGGTGATGCAGTTGATCAGGAAAAAAACCTTTTCCGGCGGTGTCCATCCGCACGAAACCGGCGGCGGTAAAATGGTTACCGCAGCGATGCCGGTAAAGACCGCCAGAGCGCCCGCGACGGTGGCCATACTGCTTTCGCAAAACGTGGGCGCGCCCGCGAAGCCGCTGTGCAAGGCGGGGGACCGCGTGCTGATGGGCCAGAAAATCGCGGAGCCGGCCGGATTTGTGGGCGCGCCGTTGCACGCCAGCGTATCGGGAAAGGTGAAAGGCATACAGACCCGGTATAGCGCCGCGGGCGCGGCCGTGCAGGCGATTGTCATTGAAAACGACGGCCTGGACGAATGGTGCCCCTCGGTCAAACCGCCGGAAAACCCGGATTCGCTGGACCGGCAGGCGCTTACCGGCCTGATCCGGGAGGCCGGCATCGTCGGCCTGGGCGGCGCCGCTTTTCCCACCGCGGTAAAGCTTTCGCCTCCGCCCGACAAGCAAATCGACGCGCTGATCCTAAACGGCGCGGAGTGCGAGCCGTACCTGACCAGCGACCACCGCACGATGCTGGAACACGCCGACGAAATTGTGGACGGATTGTTGTTCGCGAAAAAAATACTGGACGCGAAAGCCGCCTACATCGGCATAGAGGAAAACAAGCCCGACGCGCTGGCCGCGATGGAACGCGCCTCGGCCGGGAAAGACATCACCGTGTGCGCGCTGCCCGTAAAATACCCCCAGGGCGGCGAGAAACAGCTCATCCAGGTGGTTACCGGGCGTCAGGTGCCTTCGGGGAAATTGCCCATGGACGCGGGCGCCGTGGTGATGAACGTGTCCACCGCCGCCGCCGTTTCCCTGGCGCTGCGTAAGGGTATACCCCTTATCGAGCGCACGGTTACCGTAACCGGTTTGGTCGCTTCGCCGGCAAACCTGCGCGTGCGGATCGGCGAGACGGTCGGCAGCCTGATCGAGCAATGCGGCGGCATGTCGCCGGGCGTCAACAAAGTGATCATGGGCGGCCCCATGATGGGCATGTCGGTGTGGAATATGGATACGCCCGTGGTAAAGGGAACGGGCGGGCTTTTGCTGCTGAACGACCAGACCCGGCCCGACGCGCCCATATCCAACTGCATCCGCTGCGCCAGCTGCGTGGGCGTGTGCCCAATCCACCTGATGCCGCTGTCCCTTTACGCGCTTAGCCGGCACGGCCGCTACGAGGAGGGCAAAAAGCAGCACGCGCTGGACTGCATAGAGTGCGGTTCGTGCAGCTATATCTGTCCGGCCAAGCTGCCGCTTGTGCAAACCATACGGGTGCTTAAACGTGAAATACAGAAAATGAGCCGTAAAAACGGCTGACGTCCGGATTTAAGGGAGGGAACCAATATGCAGGCAAGCCGTCCGCTTATGCGCGTGACCTCGTCGCCGCACATTCGCGCGGCGCGCAACGTGCGCTCCATGATGCTGGATGTCATCATCGCGCTTGCGCCCGCCGGTATTTTTGGCATCGTCAACTTTGGGCTTAACGCGTTATACCTTATACTGGTCAGCGTGGCTTCCGCCGTGATATGGGAGGCGCTGATTCAGCACATCATGAAAAAGCCCGTTACGGTAAACGACCTAAGCGCCGTAGTGACCGGGTTGATTTTGGCCTATAACCTGCCGTCCACCGCGCCGCTGTGGCTGCCCGTGATCGGCGCGGGCGTGGCCATCATACTGGTCAAACAAGTCTTTGGCGGGTTGGGCCAGAACTTTATGAACCCGGCGCTGGCCGCGCGCGCCATACTGATGGCCTCCTGGGTCGGGCTGATGAGCGGCGTCGCCTTTGTGGCGCCCGGCTTTTCGGCCGACGCGGTTTCCATGGCTACGCCGCTGGTCAGCGAGGCGGGCGCGTATTCGCTGTGGCAGCTGTTCTGGGGTACCGTACCCGGATGCATCGGCGAGACCAGCAAGCTTATGCTGCTGGTGGGCGGCGTTTATCTGATGTGCCGCGGCGTGATATCCTATCGCACGCCGGTTTCCATGATCGCCACCGTGTTTGTGCTCAGCTGGATCTTTTCGGGCAAGCTGTACGGCTCGGTGGATTCGGCGCTTTATCAGACGCTGTCGGGCGGCCTGTTTCTGGGCGCGTTTTTCATGGCCACCGATTACGCCTCCACGCCGGTCACGCCGCTGGGCAAGATCATTATGGGCGTGGGCGCGGGCGCGCTGTTGTTTGTCATTCGCAACTTTAACCCCGCTTATCCCGAGGGCTGCACCTACGCGATACTGATTATGAACGTGGCTACGCCGCTCATCGACCGCGTTACCAGGCCGCGCATCTACGGGGAGGTGGGCAAAAATGGCTGAAACTGCCAAGCTTGCGCTTAGACTTTTCCTGTTTTCGGTCATTGCCGCCGTGGCGTTGGCGGTCACCAACGAAATTACCAAAGGCCCGATTAAGGAGCAGGCGGCCGCCAAGGCCAACGCGGCGCGCGAAATGGTATTTGAGACGGCGGATAGCTTTGAGCAATTGTCCGAGGGCGGGATTGAAGGCTATAGCGAGATTGACGCCGTGTACAGCGCGCTTGAACAGGGCGAGCTGATCGGGTACGTGTTTGAGCTTTCGCCCCGGGGTTATAAGGGCGACATAGAAATGACGCTGGGTATTTCGGTAGACGGCCAGGTTACGCGGCTGACCGTTATGAGCCAGTCCGAAACCGCGGGCCTGGGCAGCAAGGTGGCCGAAGAGCCCTTCCTTTCCCAGTTCCCAGGCATTGAGGCCCAGGCGGACGCGCTGAACGCGTCGGTAGATACCATTACCGGCGCGACGGTCTCCTCGCGCGCGGTGCTGACCGGCGTCAGCCAGGCGATGGAATACTATCAGACCAACTTGAAGCAGGGAGGCTGATGGGTGTGAAGCTGAAAAAAATATTCTTTAACGGTATCCTGAACGAAAACCCGACCTTTCGCCTGGTGCTGGGCATGTGCCCGACGCTGGCGATTACCACGGCGGCGATGAACGGCGTGGGCATGGGGCTGGCCACCACGTTTGTGCTGGTTTTCTCCAACCTGTGCATATCGCTTTTGCGCAACGCCATACCCGAGCGCATCCGCATTCCTTCCTTTATCGTGGTCATCGCTACCTTTGTTACCATTGTGCAGCTGCTCATCAAGGCGTTTTTGCCCGCGCTGGATGAATCGCTGGGCATTTACATTCCGCTTATCGTGGTAAACTGCATCATCTTTGCCCGAGCCGAGGCGTTTGCCTTTAAAAACCCGCCGCTGGAGTCCGCCATGGACGGGCTGGGCATGGGGCTGGGTTTTACGCTGGCCATTACGCTATTGGCCTCCATTCGCGAACTGATTGGCGCGGGCACCGTTTTCGGCGCCCGGATTCTGGGCGAAGGCTATCAGCCCATGATGATTATCACCCAGGCGCCCGGCGGATTTATCGTGCTGGGGCTGTTGCTGGCGGCGGTGACCACGTTGGCCGGCCGGAAGAAGACCGTGTAGGGGAGGGTGAGCGATGAACTTAATTCTTATACTGATCGGTGCGGTGCTGGTCAACAACTTTGTATTGTCCCAGTTTTTGGGCATTTGCCCCTTCCTGGGCGTATCCAAAAAGGTGGAAACCGCGTTTGGCATGGGCATGGCGGTTACCTTCGTCATGG
The DNA here is from genome assembly GCA_963929805.1 of uncultured Eubacteriales bacterium. GTDB lineage: Bacteria > Bacillota > Clostridia > Christensenellales > Aristaeellaceae > CAWVLE01. The sequence continues at coordinate 12,895 of CAWVLE010000037.1, forward strand.
GCATCGCTTCGCTGTTTACCTATTTTATCCAGTATTTTCTGCTGGTGCCGCTGGACATGGAATATATGCAGACCATCGCGTTTATACTGGTCATCGCGGTGCTGGTGCAGGTAGTGGAAATCGTGCTTAAAAAGCTCAGCTTTTCACTTTACCAGGCGCTGGGCGTATATCTGCCGCTGATCACCACCAACTGCGCGGTGCTGGGCGTCACCATTTTAAACGTAACCGAGGGCTATAACCTGATCGAGTCGGTAGTAAACGGCGTGGGCGCGGCGCTGGGCTTTACGTTGGCCATCGTGCTTTTTGCGGGCGTACGCGAACGGCTGGAAATGGCCGATATGCCGGGCTGGATGCGCGGCTTTCCGGGCGCGCTGATTACGGCGGGATTGTTGTCCGTGGCCTTTGCCGGTTTCTCCGGCATGATTAGTTAAGAGCGGAGGTCAATACGATGACAAATGTACTAATCGCGGCCGGCGTTATGGGCGCGATGGCCCTGATATTTGGCGCGGTGCTGTCAATTGTCGGCAGAAAATTTGCCGTGCCGGAAAACCCGGTGCGCAACGCGGTGCGCGAACAACTGCCCGGCGCGAATTGCGGCGGATGCGGATACGCCGGCTGCGACGGGTATGCCGACGCGGTGGCGGAAGGCAAGGCGCCGGTAAACAAGTGCCCCGTGGGCGGGGACGAAGTCGCGCGCCGCATCGGCGAGGTGATGGGCGTCACCGCGCAGGCGCAGGAGCGCATGGTGGCCACGGTGATGTGCCGGGGCGACGTGGAGCGCTGCGCGACACGGTTTGAGTATGCCGGGCCCAGGGACTGCCACAGCGCGGCGCTTGCCGCCCAGGGCGATAAGGCCTGCCAGTATAGCTGTTTGGGGCTGGGCGATTGTGAAAAGGCCTGCCCGTTCGGCGCGATCCACGTAAACGAAAACCGTCTGGCCGTGGTGGACGAGGATAAGTGCCACGGTTGCGGGGTGTGCGTATCCGGCTGCCCGCGCGGCGTGCTTCAGCTTATGCCCCTGCGCCATCCGGTGCACCGCACGTGCAGCGCCATGGAAAAGGGCAAAGTGGTGCGCGACAATTGCTCGGCCGGCTGTCTGGGTTGCGGCAAGTGCGAGCGTTCCTGCAAGTTTGGCGCGCTTAAACTGGTCAACAATCTGCCGGAAATTAATCTGGCGCTGTGCGTGGGATGCATGCAGTGCGCGGATAACTGTCCCACCGGCGCGCTTAAGAGCAACGAACTTTTGCGCCGGCACGCGCTGATCAATTACAACAAGTGCGACGGATGCGATTCGTGTACGTCCGCCTGCCAGTTTGACGCCATTAAGGCGGACGCGGACGGAAAACATGTGGTGGTAGAGTGGAACTGCACGGGCTGCGGCCAGTGCGTGCCGCGCTGCGAAAAGGGCTGTATACAGATGGTATCCGCAGCGCGCTACAAAAATTAAAATAGCCAGTGATGATGTGCCTGCCGCGAGAATAGATATTGACGGATAGAGATGGGTTGTAGAATGGATGTACATCGATATACTTCCCACGCGCAGAGGCTGGTGATGTAAGTGGCATCGTATGGCCCTTTGTTTCAAACGGTGCGGATGCTGCTGCGGCCGTTTTTCCCGCTTAAGTCAATTCCTGAAATCGAAGCTCTGCCGCGGGGCGCGGTGTACGTTTGCCGGCACCGTAATATGCGCGGACCGCTATATACCTTGCTGCATTTAAAGATTCAG
>CAWVLE010000038.1:0-7354 GCA_963929805.1 uncultured Eubacteriales bacterium
CTGTGGGGGCGCAAAGCGCCCCCTTTAACAGGCGCGGCGCGGATCGAAGTGCGATCTTTTTGGCCGAACAAAGGAGTAACTATGAAAAAATGCTTTATCGTACTGGAAAACGGCCAGGTGTTTGAGGGAATGCGCTTTGGCGCGGAGGTAGACACGCTGGGCGAACTGGTGTTTAACACCGGCATGGTAGGTTACGTGCAGACGCTGACCGATCCAAGCTATTACGGCCAGATCGTGATGCAGACCTTTCCGCTGATCGGCAATTACGGCATGATCCCGCCCGAGCAGGAAAGCGGCCGGTGCGCGCTGAAGGGATACGTCGTGCGCGAGTGGTGCGATACCCCGTCCAACTTCCGAAGCGAAGGCACGATCGACGAATTTTTAAAGCAACAGGGCGTCCCGGGCGTATACGGCGTCGACACGCGTCAGATCACCCGCATCATTCGCGAATACGGCGTGATGAACGCGCGCATCGTGGACGAGGTAAACGCCGATACGCTGCGCGGCATACGCGAATACCGGGTAACCGGGGCGCTTAGCGGGGTAAGCACGCGCCAGCGGGCCGCCATACCCGCCCGCGGCGAAAAAAAGCACACCATCGCGCTGGTGGATTACGGCGCCAAGCACAATATCGTGCGCGAACTGACCCGGCGCGGCTGCGAAGTGGTGCTTTTGCCCTATGACACCACGGCCGAGGAAATCTGCGCCCTTAAGCCGGACGGGCTGGTGCTCTCCAACGGCCCGGGCGATCCGGCCGACAATCCGCGCGAGATCGAGCAGATTCGCGCGCTGGTGGGCCGCATGCCCATCATGGGCATCTGCCTGGGCCATCAGCTATTGTCCCTGGCCATGGGCGCGCGCACCACAAAGCTAAAATACGGCCACCGCGGCGCCAACCAGCCGGTAAAGCGCGTGTCGGACGGACATATGTACATCACCAGCCAGAACCACGGCTACGCGGTGGTGTCCGATTCGCTGCCGCAGGGCGCGCGGCTTTCCTACGTAAACACCAACGACATGACCTGCGAGGGCGTGGAATACCCCGAAGTGAACGCGTTTTCGGTTCAGTTCCACCCGGAGGCCTGCGCGGGCCCCAAGGATACCGATTTCCTGTTTGATCAATTCCTGAGCAACGTGGAGGTGCAATAGCCATGCCCCGCAATCCCGATATCAAAAAAGTGTTGGTGATCGGCTCCGGCCCGATTGTAATCGGCCAGGCGGCCGAGTTCGACTATGCGGGCACCCAGGCCTGCCGCGTGCTTAAGGACGAGGGCCTGGAAGTAGTGCTGGTCAATTCCAACCCGGCCACCATCATGACCGACACCGCCATGGCCGACGCCATTTACCTGGAGCCGCTGACCGCCGCCACGATAAAGCGTGTTATAGAAAAGGAAAAGCCCGACAGCGTGCTGGCCGGGTTGGGCGGGCAGACCGGCCTGACCATCGCCATGCAGCTGGACCAGGAGGGCTATTTTGAAAAACACGGCGTAAAGCTGATCGGCACCAACGCCGAGGCCATCGAAAAGGCCGAGGACCGGCAGGCCTTTAAAAATACCATGGAGTCCATCGGCCAGCCCTGTATCCCTTCGGATATCGCCACCGATTACGACGCCGCGCTGCGCATCGCCCATGAAATCGGGTTCCCGGTCATCATCCGTCCGGCCTATACGCTGGGCGGCGCGGGCGGCGGCGTGTGCCACAACGAGGACGAGCTTAACGAAATCGCCCATAACGGGCTGGAAATGTCGCCCATCCACCAGGTATTGGTGGAAAAGTACATCGCCGGTTGGAACGAAATTGAATTTGAGGTCATGCGCGACCACGCGGGCAACGTCATTTCCATCTGCTCCATGGAAAACGTGGATCCAGTGGGCGTACACACGGGCGACTCCATCGTCGTGGCGCCCGCGCTCACGCTGGCCGATCAGGAATATCAGATGCTGCGCTCGGCCGCGCTGTGCATCATCGACGCGCTCAAAATTGAGGGCGGCTGCAACTGCCAGTTCGCGCTCGATCCCAATTCCATGCAGTACGCGGTGATCGAGGTCAACCCGCGCGTTTCGCGCTCCTCGGCGCTGGCCAGCAAGGCGACCGGATACCCCATCGCCAAGGTGACCGCAAAAATCGCGCTGGGCTATACGCTGGACGAAATCCGCAACGACGTCACCGGCGAAACCAGCGCCTGCTTTGAGCCGGCGGTGGACTACGTCGTGCTCAAGCTGCCCAAGTGGCCCTTTGACAAATTTGCCGGCGCGAGCCGCCGTCTGGGCACCCAGATGAAGGCCACCGGCGAAGTGATGAGCATAGCGCCCTCGTTTGAAATGGCGCTTATGAAGGCCGTGCGCGGCGCGGAAATCCGCCAGGACACGCTGAACATGCCCGCGCTGGATAACGTGGATATTCTGGAAAAGCTAAACGACGTGGACGATCTCAGGCTGTTTACCATGTTTGCCGCGCTCAAAAAGGGCGTAAGCGTGGAAACCATTCACGAAAAGACCAGGGTAAACCGCTTCTTTATCAACAAGCTGAAAAAGCTGTGCGATTATGAAAAGCGCATCGCGCTGAACGGGCTGGACGAGGAAAGCTATCTGGAAGGCAAGCGGATGGGCTATACCGACAAATCCCTTGCGGCCATCAGCGCCCAGCCGGTTAAGTGGCGCCGAAGCGCGGTATATAAAATTGTGGATACCTGCGCGGCAGAGTTCAAGGCGGGTACGCCGTATTTTTACTCCACCTACGACGACCACTGCGAGGCGCGCGAGCGCATACGCTCTACCAAGGAGCGCATCATCGTGCTGGGCTCGGGCCCCATACGCATCGGCCAGGGCATCGAGTTCGACTATTCCTCGGTACACTGCGTGTGGACGCTTAAGAAGATGGGCTACGAAGTGGTCATCATCAACAATAACCCGGAAACCGTGTCCACCGACTTCGACACCGCCGACCGGCTCTACTTTGAACCCCTGTGCGAGGAGGACGTGCTCAACATCATCGAGTGCGAGCGTCCCTACGGCGTGGTGGTGGCCTTTGGCGGCCAGACCGCGATCAACCTGACCAAGGCGCTCGACAGCCGGGGCATACGCATACTGGGCACCTCGGCCGAGGGCATCGATCTGGCCGAGGACCGCGAGCGCTTTGACAAGCTGCTGGAGGGATTTGGCATACGCCGCCCGCAGGGCCACACGGTCATGACGCTTGATGAGGCCTTTGACGCGGCCGAGGATCTGGGCTATCCGGTGCTGCTGCGGCCGTCCTACGTCATCGGCGGCCAGAACATGACCATCGCCTACAACCGCGACGAAGTGGCCACCTATATGCGGCGCATCCTGGCCACCAAGATCGACAACCCCGTGCTGGTAGACAAGTATATGTCGGGCAAGGAGCTGGAGGTAGACGTAATATCGGACGGCGAAAACGTGCTGATCCCGGGCGTGATGGAGCACATCGAGCGCGCCGGCGTACATAGCGGCGACTCCATCGCGGTCTATCCGCCGGCCACCATTAACGATTTAATGCTCACCCAGGTGGTGGAGCGCTCCACGCAGTTGGCGCTGGCGCTGGGCACGCGGGGCCTGGTCAATATCCAATACCTGATTTACCTGGGCGAGCTGTACGTCATCGAGGTGAACCCGCGCGCCTCGCGCACCATTCCCTACATTTCCAAGGTGACCGGCGTGCCCATGGTGGACCTGGCCAGCCGCGTGATGCTGGGCGAAAAACTGGCCAATTTGGGCTACGGCGTGGGGCTGTACCGCATTCCGCCCTATACCGCGGTCAAGGTGCCGGTGTTCTCCTTTGAAAAGCTGAACGACGCCAACTCCACGATGGGGCCGCAGATGAAGTCCACCGGCGAGGTGCTGGGCGTGGGCCGCACGCTGACCGAGGCGCTGTACAAGGGGCTGGTTTCCGCCGGGTTCAAGATCAGCCACCAGGCGCGCGGCGCGCTCAGGCAGCGCGGCGTGCTTTTATCCGTGGCGCCCGAGGACGTGGCCGAAGCCGTGCCGTTGGCCAAAAAATTCCTGGATTTGGGGCTTAAGATATACGCCACCGAGGGTACGGGCCGCGCGCTGAGCGCGCTGGGCGCGCCCATCCACATCGTGGGCCGCATCGACGAGCAGCAACGGCTGATGGACATTGTGGAAAGCGGCGCGGTGGACTATATCGTCATTACCGGCGTGGGCCGGCGCAACACCGCGGAGGCATATATAACGCTTAACCGCCAGGCGCTGCTTAATCAGGTGGCCTGCTTAACCTCGCTGGATACCGCCAACGCTCTGGCCGATATCATCGCCAGCCGGTACACCCAGCTCAATACCGAGCTTGTGGACATCGCGCACCTGCGCGAGAAACGCCAGCAAATCGCCTTCAGCAAAATGGAGGGCTCGGGCAACGACTACATATTCATCAGTAATTTCTACGGCGAGATCAGCTGCCCCGAATCGCTGGCCATTACCTTTACCGACCGCCACTTCGGCGTGGGCGGCGACGGCATCGTGCTCATCGAGCACAGCGACGTGGCCGACGCGCGCATGCGCATCTTTAACCAGGACGGCTCCGAGGGCGAAATGGCCGGCAACTGCATCCGCTGCGTGGGTAAATACCTGTACGACCGCGGCATTGTGCGCAAAAATCCCATCCAGGTGGAGACGCGCGCGGGCATAAAGCAGCTTCGGCTGATTACCGTCAGCGGCGTGGTGCGCCAGGTGACGGTGGACATGGGCGGGTTCGACCTGCGCCCCGAGCGCATCCCCGTGGCGCTGCCCGGCAAAAAAGTCGTGGGGCATCCGGTGGAAATCGGCGGCTCGATGTACGATATCACCTGCGTATCCACGGGCAACCCCCACTGCGTGGTGTTTATGGACGATATAGAGCGGCTGGACATCGAAAAGGTGGGCCCCATGTTTGAAAATTCGCCCCTGTTCCCGGAACGCGTGAACACCGAGTTTATCCGCGTGGTCAACAAAAACACCATCAAAATGCGGGTGTGGGAACGCGGCAACGGCGAAACCATGGCCTGCGGCACGGGCGCGTGCGCGGCGGTGGTGGCCGCGGTGGAAAACGGGCTGTGCGTAGCGGGCGAGGACGTGGTGGTCAAGGTGCCCGGCGGCGATCTGATCGTGGGCTTTGACGGCGAAAATCTGACGCTGACCGGCAGCGCCAACCTGGTCTACGAGGGCGTGCTGGAGTATTGACGGGGCGCGTCCCGGCGCGCATATAAAACGGCGGCGGAGGATGAACCGTAATACCTTCTATCCTGTGACATGCCGGCAGTGCGGAAAGACATTCCTGCAATACGGCACCCGTCCGCGGAAGTTCTGCTCACGGGCATGCTACGTGGAACATCGGTACAGTATAGACTGAAACGTCTGAATCACATAATGCAAGAAGCGAGGAATGCTGTCCTCGCTTCTCTTTATTCAGTTGTACTGTATCTATCAGCAAACCGATCTTCAGATTCACTCATTTCTCTGAAAAACTCTTCCGAAGGTTCTACGAAATCCGGATCGTAGTCTTCGATATCGCTCTGAAGGTGATAGATCTCTGGATAGGTATCCCTCCCAGCGGCATCCTTATCAAAATAGCGAAGCAACACCTTGCAGATCGCAGTCTCGAGTTCAACTTGCATCTCTTTTTGATGCTCGAATGGCATGGCGTCAAATTGAGCCTTTGAAATATTATGGATGACCAGTATATTTTCTAGATAACGATCATACAGGTATCGACCATCTGAACGATCTCTTTTTTGAACAAAAAGATAAGGATAATGCTCTGGCCTCAGTTGCCGAAGAAGAGCCTTTTTCACCTCGGGGATTGGACACTTTTCTGCCTCTGCATGATATTTGCCAGACAGATAGTGAGGGTCAATGTCTAGCCCTCTAGCTATGAGATCCATAACCTCCACAGACACTTCGCCATCATTTAAGCCACGTCGAATTGTTTTCTCATCACAGCCTATGCCACCCTTAACAGCACCGAGTTTTCGGATGCTTGAACCTCTTAGTTTTTTCGCTTCTTCAAAACGTTCACGACTGATAGGAACCTTTTTTGCCGCCATATTTCCTCCTTGCGGACATTTCCTGCTAAAGTGTCCGCGCCTCAAAACCCTTGGTTTTATTGACTTTCTTGCGAACGAATCCTATAATTATATTACGAAGTGCGGACATAATGTCCGCAATCGAATTATAGCACAGTGAATGCAAAAGTGCAAGCCCTACCATCTGCTCAGGAGGTGTACCGGATGAGAAATCGACAGGGATCCATGGAAATAACCAAGCATGCAATGCAACGGCTTGAAGAACGGGTTAAGTCCTTTGCTGGGTACAGAAGCTGGGAACACCTCGTCAAGACAGCACGGTATGAAGGGAAGAACGACTACACGATGACCGACGAGGAGTACGAGTGGTGCTCGACCCATATCAAGCATCTTTACAAATCCTCTCAAGTCCGCCTGCTGGATGGGTTCGCCTACATCTTCATGGGCAACAAGGGACATGCACGAACGCTGGTTACTGTAATTTCAATGGCCTGAAAATAAGGAGGTAAACATGAACGTAGATATCATCGTCTGTGAAAAACGGGAAAGCCGCAGCTTTGGCAATTGGATCAGGACGCATAAAAAAGAAATCCTGACAGGCGTATGCCTTGCCGCTGGCACTGTTGCTGGAATCTTGGTATGCAAAAAACTCCAGGCGGGCGAGCTCTCCTTTCCGTCTCTCCGGCTGGAATCCATGAGTTCATCGATCCATGAAGCAATGCATACTGCATCACTTGAAACGAGTTTCGAGCAAAGGACGGAATCACTTATCGAAGATTCTCAGGAAGCGCTGGTTTCAGTTAATGGTGGTGAACCGTTTGACGTCACAAAGCACATTCGTAACCTTAATGGTGGCCGCCTTCCCTCTGAGGAAAAAATACGGACAGCGCTTGAAAATGGGTTTATACTCGGTCCCAATCAGACTTGGGTTGACACATACACGAAAAACAAGGTGGCTTAAGGAGGAAGAAAAATGAAATGTCCTGATTGTGGAGCAAAGCTGACCAACGATGACACTTTTTGGGATTGCCCGGAATGTGGGTACTTCAAGGTGAAAGTAAAATACGAAAAGCTTGAAGCCCAGAACGAACGCTTTCTGAAGAAGCTGTTTGGAGATGATGATATCCCCGAGGGGTGTGCAGCCTGCGGAAATCCTGCGTATCCCGATTGCCAATGCGGATGTCCTCTCTTTGACGACTAATTCCTCTACAGGGCTGACTACATAGTCGGCCCTCAGACTGTCAAAGAAGCCACTTTGCATCGTAGCAAAGTGGCTTCAGACCGTTGACAAAGGGCGTCAACGGTCACTTTTTTTGAAAA
>CAWVLE010000039.1:0-4701 GCA_963929805.1 uncultured Eubacteriales bacterium
ACAGCGCTTTACACTCGAAAAAGGACGCCGCAGGCGGACTTTTTCGACACACTAAGCGCGCCGGGCGGTGATGCCTGTCCGGCGCGCTTTGATCGCTTTGCAGGGAAAAGAGGTTTACTCCTTTACGGAGCCGGCCGCGCGCTCCAGGTGTTCGACCATGGCGGCGTACACCGCGTCCGCGCGCAGCGCTTTTTCGTACAGCGCGCGGGCGTTGGCGCAAAAGCGCTTAAGAAGGGCCGGGTCGTCCTTAAGGGTGGTAATGGCCTGCGCCAGCGAGACCGCATCGCTATAACGCAATCCGCACGCGCGCTCCTTTACGATGCCGGCCATCAGGCCGCCGGGCTGCACCAGTACCGGCAGGCCGAAAGAGAGAAACTCGGCAAATTTGTTGGGCATATTCATTTCGTAATTTTTGCTGGGACGGTAGGGCATCAGCCCGCAGGAGGCGGCGCGCGCCACCGCGCATATCGCGGCGGCGTCTACCCAACCGGGGAAAAATACCCGCGGTAAATCCCGCGCGCGTTCCTTAAGCGCGTCCAGCTTTTCGCCCGTGCCGCACAGCACAAAGCTTACCGGTTCATCCTTAAGCAATCGCGCGGCGTCCACCACCGTTTCCAGATCGGCCGCCTGTCCGATCTGGCCAAAGAAGCATACCGTAAATTCGGCGCTGTTCCAACCCAGCGCCTCGATAGCCGGCGCGCTTATGTGGGCCTGGGCGGACAGATCGGCGTAGCCCAGCGGAAATACGGCGTCCAAACCGGCCTTTTTACGGCCCGCATAGTCAAGCCCCCATTGCAAATAGGGCTCGGTCAGGCCGATAATGCCGTCGGCGTTGCGCAGCGCCCATTTAAGCCGGCGGCGGCTGTACGCGCAGGCCGCGCGTACCAGCGGCCGCGCGGGCGAGGGTACATAGTCCTCGTATATGTCGGGCCACAGGTCGCGTATGTCGATTAACACGGGCACGCTGTAGCGCAGCGCGTAACGCACGCACGCGCAGCTTAAGTTGATGGTGGGCATGGCGCACAGTATTACGTCGGGCGGATCCAGCGTTTTGGCCGCGGCAAGAAATTTGGCCGCGGTGATGCGCTGGTGGCGCGCCCGCGCCGCGCTCACGTTGCGGCTGTAACCGGGCGCGTGCAAAAGGCGCAGCGTATAGCCGGGCTCAAGCTCGATTACTTCGTCATGCGTTGTGCGAAAGCGTTTTTCGGCGTGGTTGAAGGTGGAACTAAACCAGGTGACCGTGTGCCCGCGCGCCAAAAGCGCGCGCGCCAAAATGCCCATTCGGAACAGGCGCACGTTTTCGCCGTCGCTGGGCAACGGCTCGCCCTCTTTTACCAGCCAGATGTTCATGGCCAAACTCCTTAACGCTTACAGATTTTCGCGGACGGCTTGCGCAATTTTCGCGGCGCTCATGCCGTACTGCTCGCGCAGGTAATCCTGCGTGCCCACAATGCTGGAATAACAGTCGTTCATTCCAATGCGCGTAACCGCGCACCGCGCGCTCAGCGATGCGGCCGCCTCGCATACGGCGCTTCCAAACCCGCCCACGATGGTGTGCTCTTCTACGGTAAAGATGTGGCGGCACGAACGCGTCAGGCGCGCGATCAGCGCCGTATCAATCGGCTTTACGCAGGGAAAGCTGTAAAGCGATACGCCCACGCCTTCGCCGCGCAGCGCGTCGGCCGCGCGCTTTGCCTCGGCAAGAATGCCGCCCGAACTGAGCAGCGCCACGTCGCCGTCGCCGTACAGCGTCAGCGCGCGCCCCACCTGGAAATCCTGAATGGGCCCGGAATGAACTTCCGGCTCGCCGCCCCGGCCCAGCCGGAGGTAGCACGTGCCCTTATGCGCGTACACCGCCCGCGTGGCCGCCTCGGCTTCCCACTTGTCGCCCGGGCTCATCACGCACACGCCGGGCAGCGCGCGCAAAAGCGCCACGTCCTCGGTGGCGTGGTGGCTCATGCCCAGCGAACCGTATACAAAACCGCCGCCCACGCATACGATCTTTACGTTGGCCTCGTGGTAGGCGCAGTCGTTGCGGATCTGCTCTATGCAGCGAAGCGTTGGAAAATTGCCGATGGAGTAGGTAAAGACCGTCTTGCCCTCCAGCGCCATTCCGGCGGCCATGCTGGTCATCATCTGTTCGGCGATGCCCGCGTTGATAAACCGGTCGGGGAAATCCTGGGAAAAGGCGCGCAATACGCCAAACCCCAGATCGCCCGTGACCAGATAAAGGTTTTTATCCTGCCGCGCCAGCTCGTTAAGCACGCGGGTAAATGCGTCTCTCACGGTTTTTGCGCCTCCAGTTCCTTAAGCGCCGCCGCGTATTCTTCGCCCTGGGGCGAGCGGTAGTGCCACAGAATGTTGTTCTCCATAAAGGATACGCCCTTGCCCTTTACGGTGTTGGCCAGCACCAGCGACGGCCTCGAATCGCCCTGCGCGGCCTCGCGATAGGCCTGGCGCAGCGCGTCGTGGTCGTGCCCGTCCACATCGAACACGCGCCAGCCGAAAGCGCGCCATTTTTCGGCAAATGGAGACAGGCGCAGGGTGTTATCGCAAAAATCCAGGCTCTGCATTTTGTTGTAATCAATGGTCACGGTCAAATTGTCCAACTGGTAGTGGGGCGCGAACAGCGCGCTTTCCCACACCGAGCCTTCGTCGCATTCGCCGTCGCCGCATATGGCGTACACCCGGTGCGGCTTGCCGTCCCGCTTGGCGGCCAACGCCATGCCCAGCGCGGCGGGCAACCCGTGGCCCAGCGAACCGGTGGAAAATTCCACGCCCGGCACGCCCTTGTGGGATACATGCCCCGACAGGCGGCTGCCGTTGGCGTAATGGGTTAAAAGCTCGGCCGGATCGAAAAAGCCGCATTCAGCCAGCGCGGCGTATATGGCCGCGCCCGCGTGGCCTTTGCTCAGAATCAGGCGGTCGCGTCCATCCCAGCGCGGGTTGGCGGGATCGTAGCGCAGTATGCCGGCGTAGAGCACGGCGACGATGTCGCACACGGAAAGAATGGAGGCGATGTGCGAACCGCGCGAGACGCGGGTCATCTCCAGACCGTGCAGCTTGATTTTATAGGCAAGCGTCCTACTGTCCATGAAACACACACCTTCCTTATGTACCTATTATACCCGTCCACAGAGCGGGTGTCAAAGCCGGCTGCACACAGCGCAAAGGGCAACCCATGGATTGGATTGCCCTTTTAATCAGGCGGTAAAGCGCGCGAAAAATCAGCGTTCCATCGCCATGCCCATTTCGGCAAAAGCCATTACGCGCTCGTTTAAATCGGGCCATTTCTCCGCGCTCTTTTGAGAGAACAGGCCGTCGTCCGGGTTTTCGGTGGCGCGCCATTCGTGCGCGATCAGCGCCCAGGTGCCGTAGTAAAGGTTGCGGAAAGCCGCGTCGCGCTGGGCGGCGCACACGAAGGACTGGCGCGGCGAATTGATGTCCTCGCCGCTTATCTGGAACAGCGAATATTTTTCGCACAGGGCGCGCAGCCGGTCCAGCTGGGCGCGCGTGTTGCGCGAAGGCATATAGGTAATTGCTCTAAAGCCGAGCGAATAGATGCAATCGACCAGTTCGTCCAGGAAATCGTCCTCAAATTTCTGGGCGCGCTTGTCGCCCGTTACCGAATCGCCCACGTCGCCCAGGTAGGGATAGGCGCATATCGCGCCGATGCGTTGGGCAAGCGATAGAACCTGACGGATGCCCGGGCATTCGTCGGTGGCGTCGATGTAAAAACGGCTGATCAGCTGGGACTTGATCCAGCCCAGCAGATCGTAGGTAAGATAGGGGTTTTCCTCGTCAAGCAGATAGCTTTCCACCTTGCCCGACAGCGGCAATTCAAGCCGCTCGTGGATAAAGCCGACCAGGCGCTCGCCCTTGCCCACCTTTTCGATCAGCTGGTTGGCCAGCGCGCAGGACAGGTGGCGCTCGGTAACCGTGCCGCCCTCGGCATAATTGGAAAGGGGAACCACGTCCCGGTCAAAGTCCAGCGCGATGCCGTATTGCCCCATCAGCGAATTGATGGCCTCTACCATTTTGCGGTTGCGCTGGTTGCGCGCGGCGCGATAGGGGGCGAAAAACTCGTTTAACTCGCCCGCGCGGTTGTGAGGCACGCCGTGCAGCGTAATATAGCTGACGCCCGCCTGATCGGGATTGTTGGTTTTGCGGCTTTCAAAAGGGGTATCTTTCATGCTTACACGGCATTCCAAGCCGATGGTGGCGCCCATGCCCAGTATGTGGCAGGCGGACAAAAATTCGCGCGCGCCGGCAATCGAGTCGTGGTCCATCAGGCCGCAGGTACACAACCCGGCCTGCCACGCAAACCACGCGGCGGCGGTGGGGGAATAGGGCGAAAACGAATAGGTGGTGTGGATGTGATTATTTACATCCTCGCCCTGCACGGGCATAGGCAGGCGGCCTTCGCGCGCGTCCAGGGCGAGCATTTTTAAATTATCCAGACGGTTGGGCGCGTTGAGCAGCTTAAGCGCCTGCTCGCGGGAGATATTGTTCATGGCCCTTCGCTCCATTCGTATTTTGTCGGCACGCCGCTTTTCGCCGCGCCGCATGTGTTCGCCTCATTTTATCATGTTTTGGCTACGGATTCAACAGCGCCGTCGCGTTGATGCCGAAAAGGCGCATGCCGTTTTCCGCGGCGCGCATGGCCAGCTCGTCGGGATCCATGCCGCGCAGCTGCGCGAT
>CAWVLE010000040.1:0-10062 GCA_963929805.1 uncultured Eubacteriales bacterium
TCCTCCACCTCGTCGGGAAAATCGTCCGAGGCGGCGATCAGGCTGAGTATGCCGGTCAGCTCGTCCGCCGCGGCGCGCACAAAGGCCGAAACCCCGCCCTCCAGTTGGCGAAGCGCGGCGCGCTGCGCCGCGCCGCTGCGCGCGCCGATTAACTGCATGACCGCCTCGGCCTGGCTTAAATCCACGCGCCCGTTTAAAAACGCGCGCAGCGTAAACTCGCCCGGCCGCGCGGCGCGCGCGCCCAGCTCAAACGCGCGATTAAGCACCGCATGCGCGCAGGCCTGGCCGCCGTGGCAGTGAATCTCGGCCACGTCCTCGCGCGTATAGGTGTGAGGCGCGGGCAAAAACACGGCCATCACTTCGTCCAGATCCGCGCCGGACGCGTCCACCGCGTGGCCGTAATACAACCTGCGGGGTTTCAACGCGACCCCTTTTACAGCGCGCGCAAAGCTTTTTTCCAAAATGGCGCGGGCGTCGGGGCCGCTTACGCGCACAATGGCGATGCCCGCCTCGCCCTGCGCCGTGGCAACCGCCGCGATGGTGTCGCCGGATTGCCAAAGCGCGCTCATGCGTTCACCCTGACCGGCAGCACCAGATACAAAAAGGCGTCGCCTTCCACCGGGCAGATCAGGCACGGGCTTACGCCCGAAATAAAGCGCAGGTAGATTTCCTCGTCGTCCAGCACGCGCAGCACGTCGGAGACGTATTTTACGTTAAATGCGATGTTGAGCGGCTGGCCCTCGGTGGTCACCGCGATTTCCTCGTAGGCGTCGCCGCTTTCGGAATTGGCGGTAATGACCATGACGCCCTCTTCGATTTTCATCAGGATCAGGTTGTTTTTGCCTTCGCGCGCCATAAGCGAGGCGCGCTCGACGCAGTTTAGCAGTTCCTCACGGTTTACGCGCACGCGCGTCTGCCATTGCGCGGGCAGTATCTGGCGGTAGTTGATGTACTCGCCCTCGATCAGCGTGGAGTACAGCTGGCTTTCGCCCAGGGTGATCATCAGCTGATTTTTGCCGATGAGCAGCATGGCCATGGCGCCTTCGTCGTCCAAGAGTATTTTGGAAATTTCGCCCAGCGTCTTGCCCGGTATAATGGCGCTGAGCGCGGGCGCGTCGGCGTTTATCCGCTCCAGCCTCAGGCCCAGGCGGAAGCCGTCCAGCGACACCATGCGCGCCTCGCCCTTTTGTATTTCCAGCAGGCTTCCGGTAAGCACCATGCGGGTTTCGTCGCTGGATATGGCGAAGGCGGTCTGCTGAATCATGCTTTTCAATAGCGGTTGGGGCAACATCAAGGGCTCGGCGTCGCTTACCTGGGGAAGCGCGGGATAGTCGCCGGCGCTCTGGCCCGCGATGGTGGTGCGCGAACCCATGCAGCGCACCGTCAGGCTGTTGCCCTGTGAAAGCGTGGCGCTAATTATGCCGCTGCTTGGCATCTTGCGCACCACTTCGTAAAACAGGCGGCCGGGCAATACCACGCTGCCCTCCTGCGCGATGTCGGCTTCAATTACGGTAGATATGGTGATGGAGCCGTCCGAGCAGGTAAGGCGCAGCCCATCTTCACAGCTTTTTAAAAGCACGCCCTCGTATATGGGCAAAGTGGAACGCGCCGAAAGCGCGCGCGTGGCGATGGAAAGGCCGGTTTGCAGTTTCTCGGCCGGGCAGGTAAAGCGCATGTGTGTTCCTCCTATTTCTTATAAATAAAAAGATAACGAAGTAGTCGTAACCGTAGTGCGGTGGATATTGTGGAAAGCGCGCCAAAACCCAATGCGCGCGCGGGTTTTATCGCGCGTCGCGTTGTGGAAAAAATTTTGATAAACCGGTATGGGCGCGCGTTTTATCCACAATTTGTAAACAACGCCCCGCCGCCGGTTCGCTATTTTTCCTGGATGCGGCGCTTGAGCTCCTCGATGGTCTTTGCCATCTGCGATGTGGATCGCGCCGCGGCCGATATTTTTTCGCAGCCGTGCATCACGGTGGTGTGGTCCCGCCCGCCGAAACTGTCGCCGATGCGGGTGGTGGAAAGCGAGGTCATTTCGCGCGTTAAGTACATGGCCACCTGACGCGGCACGGCGATTTCGCGGTTGCGCCGCTGGGAAAGGATGTCGGCGCGGTCCACCCGGTAATAGTCGGCCACCACGTCTATGATCAGTTCCGCCGTAATGCGCCGCGCGTCGCGCGAGCCCAGTATGTTGCTGAGCGCCTCGTCGGCCATTTCCAAGGTGATCGGCTCGCCCGAGGATAGCATGGATTTGGCGTTTACCCGCGTAAGCGCGCCCTCCAGTTCGCGGATGTTGGACTGAACCTTGTCCGCGATAAAGTTAAGCACCTCGTCGGATACCTGGATGTGCTCCAGTTCGGCCTTTTTGCGCAGTATGGCGATGCGGGTTTCGTAATCGGGCTTTTGTATGTCGGCGATCAGCCCCCACTCAAAGCGCGAGCGCAGCCGCTCCTCCAGGGTGGGTATGTCCTTGGGCGGGCGGTCCGACGAGATTACGATCTGCTTGCCGCCGCTGTGCAGCTGGTTAAAGGTGTGGAAAAACTCCTCCTGCGTGGCCGTCTTGCCGGCGATAAACTGTATGTCGTCCACCATCAATACGTCCACGTTGCGAAACCGCTCGCGCATCTGCTGGTTGGTTTTGTTGGATATGGCCGATATTACCTCGTTGGTAAACAGCTCCGAAGTGATGTAGAGTATCTTGGCTTCCGGGTTCTCGTTTGCGATATAATGCCCGATCGCGTGCATCAGGTGGGTTTTGCCCAGCCCCACCCCGCCGTACAGAAACAGCGGGTTGTACGCGTCCGAGGGCAGCTCCGCCACGGCCAGCGAGGCCGCGTGCGCAAACCGGTTGGAATTGCCCACCACAAAGGTGTCAAAGGTGTATTTTTCATTCAACATGCCCTGCACGCCCATGGAAAGCTGTTGCGCCTCGTCCTGCGGGTCGTTCAGGTTCACAAAAACCAGTTCGTACTCGCGGCCGTAGGCGCGGCTTACCGCGTTGGACAGCATGCCCGCGTAGCGTTGGCGCAGCGTCTTGATCGCGAACTGGTCGTCGGTGCCCAATACCATGCGCCCGCCCGCCATTGAAAGGATCTTCAGCGGCTCAAACCAGGATTGATAGGTATAGGTAGGCACGGTCTGGCGCACCATTTCCAATACCTGGCTCCACGGGTCGTTTCGAGAAATGCCCTCGCTTGTCATCAATCTTGTATCCCCCATCGCGTTTATCGGCCGTATTTATTAAAGCATTGAAAATGCGAACGAACATGACAACATCCCCGCCATGCCGCATAGTTATCCACAGTTTTTCCACATTCGGTGGAGAACTATGACGGGGGTTGGGGATAAGTTCATGAACATGATAGCAAAAAGTAAGCGGTTTATCAAGCAAATTCAGGCGGTTATCGGAAAGATGCGGGTAAAAATATTTCGGCTTTACGCGCGGCGCTTTTCTTGGGCAAATTTTGTTTACGGGCACAGTATATTGTGTTGGCAAGGTTTGGCCGGCGGGAGAATCTACCTTATTATATATGCGCGTTTAAAACGCGCGCGACTTTTGGCGCGGCGGGCGTGTGGAAATATTGTTGAAAACATGGGAAAACGCGGGGGATATTTTTCGCGCCCGCGCCGGGCGTATGGACGTAACAACAACCGTTTTGCGCGGCGGATCGAAAGGGTGTTGAGAATGACGCGGCGCTATGCTATAATAAAAAGAGCGGTGGCGCGGCGCGCGCCGCGTCCGAAAGAGCGGGAGTTGTGATCGTGTTATGAAATTAGGAGTCGTGGGTTTGCCCAACGTGGGAAAAAGCACGCTGTTTAACGCCATCACCTGCGCGGGCGCGCAGGCGGCGAATTATCCCTTTTGCACCATAGAGCCCAACACCGGCGTGGTGGCCGTGCCCGATCACCGGTTGGACGTGCTGTCCGAAATGTATCACCCGGAAAAGTATACCCCCGCGGTGATCGAATTTGTGGATATCGCCGGGCTGGTGCGCGGCGCCAGCAAGGGCGAGGGGCTGGGCAACCGCTTCCTTTCCCACATACGCGAGGTGGACGCCATCGTACACGTGGTGCGCTGTTTTGAGGATGAAAACGTGATCCACGTGGAGGGCTCGGTGGACCCGGCGCGCGATATAGAGACCATCGAGACCGAGCTTTTGCTCGCCGATATCGAAACCGTGACCCGGCGCGCGGATAAGGCGCGCAAGCTGGTCAAAAACGGCGAGGCCAAGATGCGCGACGAACTTTCCGCCGCGGAAAAGCTGCTGGAGCACATGAACGCGGGCCACGCCGCGCGCTCCTGCCCGCTGACCAAAGAGGAGCGCGAAATCGCCGACGGTTTTTTCCTGCTGACCGATAAAAGCGTTTTGTACGCGGCCAACATCGCCGAGGGCGATCTGGGCAAAAAGGAAGAGGAGCTTAAGCTGGTAAAGCCCGTGCTTGAAATCGCCCGGCGCGAAAACGCGCGCGTGTTGGTGATATCGGCGCGCGTGGAAGAGGAAATCGCCCAGCTAAGCCCCGACGAAAAGCAGATGTTTCTGGAAGAAATGGGCGTGGGTAAGAGCGGGTTGGACCGGCTGGTGAGCGTGGGCTACGAACTGCTGGGCCTGATCAGCTTTTTGACCGCCGGGCCCAAGGAAGTGCGCGCCTGGACGATTAAAAACGGCACGCGCGCGCCCCAGGCCGCCGGCAAAATACACAGCGATTTTGAGCGCGGCTTTATCCGGGCCGAAATCGTGCCCTACGACGACCTGGTGCGCGAGGGCAGCATGAGCGCCTGCCGCGAAAAAGGGCTGGTGCGCTCCGAAGGCAAGGATTACGTGATGAAGGACGGCGACGTTACGCTGTTCCGCTTTAACGTGTAAAGACGCGCACGCGCAATACATCGCGCCGCCCGTGTGGGTGGGCGCTTTTTGCGGTTGCGCCTTGTACTTAACAAAGTTATCCTTTATAATGGGTAACACAAACTTGGATTTGAGGGAATGCGCATTGTCCAAAATCATCGCGGTTACCAACCAAAAGGGCGGCGTGGGCAAGACCACCACGGCGGTTAACCTGAGCGCCTGCGTAAGCGAGGCGGGAAAGCGCGTGCTGCTGGTGGACATCGATCCCCAGGGCAACGCGACCAGCGGGCTCAATCAGGCGGGCGGGGACGGACTGAGCGTGTACGACGTGCTGATTAACGAGGCCAGGGCCGAAGACGCCGTGCGCTCCACCGGCTACGGCGCGCTGGATCTGATTCCGTCGGGCATCGAGCTGGCGGGCGCGGAGATCGAACTTGTGTCCATGCCCGGGCGCGAGACGCTGCTGCGCGAGGCGCTTTCGCCGCTTAAGGAGCGCTACGACTATATTTTTATGGATTGCCCGCCCTCGCTGGGCCTGCTTACGCTTAACGCGCTGACTGCGGCGGACGGCGTGCTGGTGCCCATACAGTGCGAATACTACGCGCTGGAGGGCGTAGGCCAGCTGATGAACACCCTGGGCGTGGTAAACAGGCGGCTAAACCCCGGCCTGAGCGTGACCGGCGTGGTGCTGACCATGCTGGACGGGCGCACCAATCTGGGCATACAGGTGGTGGACGAGGTAAAAAAACACTTTCGCGACAAGGTGTTTTCCACCATCATACCGCGCAACGTGCGCCTGAGCGAGGCGCCCAGCCACGGCCTGCCCATTCACCTGTACGACCCGCGCTGCCCGGGCGCGCAGGCCTACCGGGAGCTGGCGCGCGAGCTGATTTCGCGCGGCGAGGATCAGGAAGACTGGTAAAAAATCGATTCGCGATGGGGGATGATCGTATGGCGAAGACCAGGCACGGCCTTGGTAGAGGCCTGGACGCACTGCTGGGGACGGATTTAAACCAGCCCGCGCCGCCGCAGGACGCGCGCGACGGGGGCGAGGCCGTGCGCGAAATTGAAATTCGCTTAATCGACCCCAACCGCGACCAGCCGCGCCGCCGCTTTGACGAGCAGGCGCTTAAGGAATTGTCCGATTCCATAAAAAGCGTGGGCGTCATTCAGCCCATTATCGTATCCCTCAACGGCGACCGCTACCAGATCGTGGCGGGCGAGCGCCGCTGGCGCGCCGCGCGCGCGGCCGGGCTGGACGTAATTCCCGCCATCGTGCGCGATATGGATACCGTGCGCCGGCTGGAAACCGCGCTGATCGAAAATTTGCAGCGCGACGATTTGAACCCGATGGAGGAGGCGGCGGGCGTAAAACGCCTGATGGAGCAGTGCGGCTATACCCAGGAACAGGCCGCCGTCCGCCTGGGCAAAAGCCGCCCGGCCGTGGCCAACCTGCTCAGGCTGAACGCGCTTTGCCCGCTGGTTCAGGAAATGCTGCGCGACGGGCGGTTAAGCGCCGGGCACGGCCGCGCTTTGGCCTCCATCGAGGACGAGGCTACCCAGCAGCGCCTGGCCAATCTGTGCGCCGCGCAGGGCTGGTCGGTCAGGCAGCTGGAAAAAATCTGCCGCGAGCAATCGCGCGAAAAGCGGGAAAGCAAGGCCCCCGCGCCGCGCGACCCGGCCTGCGACCAGCTGGAGCACATGGCGCGCGACGTTTTTGGCACCCGCGCCCAGTTGGACGGCGACGCCAACCGCGGGCGGCTGATCCTTCACTATTTCAGCGCCGACGACCTGGAACGCATATGGGAGATACTTGAGTGCGTCAGCCAGGCGCGGCAATAGATATTTGCGCCGGAAGGAGTTATACGCATGGTATCTGAATTTGAACTTAACATACTGGAAATTTTAAATGAGGACGCGCGCACCCCGCGCGAGCGCATCGCGCTGATGACCGGCCGCAGCGTCGAGGAAGTGGACGAGGCCGTGGAAAAGCTGGAGCGCGAAAAGATCATCGTAAAATATCCCGCCATGATCAACTGGGATAAGGTGAGCCGCGAGGAGGTGCAGGCGCTTATCGAGGTGCGCGTCACCCCGCAGCGCGGCGAAGGCTTCGACGCCATCGCCGAGCAGATTTACCGCTTTGAAGAGGTGTCCAGCGTGTATCTGATGAGCGGCGCGTACGACCTGATGGTGCTGGTGCGCGGCCGCACCATGCAGCAGCTGGCGCTGTTCGTGGCCGAAAAGCTTTCCACCCTGGAGCACGTAAATTCCACGGCCACGCATTTTGTGCTGAAAAAATATAAGTCCGACGGCGTCATACTCGAAGGCGGACGCGCCGACGACAGACTGGCGGTGAGCCCGTGAATTACAGCCAGGCGGTTTGCCGCAGAATCGATCAGGTGCCCCCTTCGGGCATACGCAAATTTTTCGACGTGGTAAGCGAAATGAAGGACGCCATATCCCTGGGCGTGGGCGAGCCGGATTTTACCACGCCCTGGCGCTATAACGACGCGGCCATCTATTCGCTCAGGCAGGGCCACACCCACTACACCAGCAACTGGGGCCTGATCGAACTCAGGCGCGCCATTGCCGGTTACCTTACGGGCCGGTTCCAGATCGAGTATGACCCCGCCCGGGAAATACTGGTCACCGTGGGCGCCAGCGAGGGCATAGACCTGGCGCTGCGCGCGCTGGTGGAGCCGGGCGACGAAGTGCTGGCGCCCGACCCGACCTACGTATCCTACGCGCCGGGCATCGCCTTTGCCGGCGGCGTGTGCGTAACCCTGCCCACCGACGCCGCGCACCGCTTCCGCATCACGCCCGAGGCGCTGCGCGCCGCCATCACCCCGCGCACAAAGGCCATGATCCTGCCCTACCCCAACAACCCCACCGGCGGCATCATGGAGCGCGCCGACCTGGAGGCCATCGCGCAGGTGCTGCGCGATACCAATATCGTGGTGATCTCCGACGAAATTTACGCCGAGCTTACCTACGGCGAACGCGAGCACGTCAGCTTCGCCTCCATACCCGGCATGTGGGAGCGCACCATCACGCTGGGCGGCTTTTCCAAGGCCTTCGCCATGACCGGCTGGCGGTTGGGCTACGCCTGCGGCCCGCGCGAACTTTTGGACGTAATGTGCAAAATCCACCAGTTTACCATGCTCTGCGCGCCGACCGCCGGGCAGTACGCCGCGCTGGAGGCCCTAAACGCGGGCGCGGAAACCGGCTACGCCGACGTAAAGCACATGGTGCGCATCTACGACCGGCGCCGCCGCATCGTGACCGACGCCTTTAACAAGATGGGGCTTGCCTGCTTTGAGCCGCTGGGCGCGTTTTACGCGTTCCCCTCCATCCGCTGTACCGGGCTGAGTTCGCAGGAGTTTTGCGAACGGCTGATAAAGCAAAAAAAGGTGGCCGTGGTGCCGGGCGACGCCTTTGGCGCGCTGGGCGAGGGCCACATCCGCGTAAGCTACGCCGCCGCCACCGACAATATCGTGGAGGCCATGCGCCGCATAGAGGATTTTGTAAACGAACTGTAGAGAACCGACGCAACATCGCTTGACCGCCGCGCGCCTGAGCCGCCCGGCGGTTTTTTCGTCGCCCGGCCCGTCGCGCGCGTCTTGCCCGCCGCGCGCGCATGGCGTATAATAAGGGCGTCGGGCCGCGCGCCTGGCCGGCGCGCTGAAAAATAGAAATAATGGAAAGGATGTCGGGTATGCTGCTAAACGAGGTGGGATTGCAACTATATTCGCTAAAGGACGAGTGCGCGCGCGATTTTGCCGCCACGCTGGAAAATGTGGCGCGCATGGGCTACAGCGCGGTGGAGTTCGCCGGATACGGCGGCCTTACGGGCCAGGCGCTGAAAAAATTGCTGGAGGATAATCAGCTTCAGGCCTGGGGCGCGCATGTGGGATTGGACCGGCTGAACACCGCGCTCGATCAGGAAGTCGAAATCAACCTCGCCGTGGGCAGCCGTTGCCTGGTATGCCCCTACGCCGAAATGAAGACGCGGGACGACGCGCTGCGCCTGGCCGACGCGCTTAACGAGGTCAACCGGAAAATCGCGCCCCTCGGCATGAAGCTGGGCTACCACAACCACGCGCACGAATTTGCCACCGACGGCGGAAAATACCTGCTGGACATACTCTTTGAACAGCTGGATCAGTCGGTCTTCGCCGAGCTGGACGTGTTCTGGGTGGCCTACGCGGGCGTGGATCCGGTGGCCTATATACAAAAATACGCCGGACGCCAGCAGCTGATCCACTTAAAGGAGCTCGCCGCCAACGGGCGCGATAACCCCGAAATCGGTTCGGGCAAGCTGGATTTTACCGCCATCATAAACGCCGCGCGCGAGGCCGGGGTAAACCGGTTTATCGTGGAGCAGGAAGAATACACCTGCCCGCCGCTTCAAAGCTGCAAAAAGAGCCTGGACGCGCTGAAACGCCTGTAAAACGCCGCTGTTCCCTCTTGCCCCCTGCAAAGGAAGAAAACGCGCGGCACAACGCCGCTTTTCTTGCCTCCCCCGTAAGGAAGAAAAAGCACGACGTAACGACACCCTTCTTGCCTCCCCCATAAGGGAGGAGCGAAGCTAAGCCGCATTTTTTCTTGCCTCCCCCGTAAGGGAGGAGCGAAGCGACGACTAGCGAGGCGATTTGAAAAATCGCCGACGCGTACCCGGCGGCCGCTATCAGCGAGGCGACGGGCGACAAAGGGGGAGGTGGACCGGCGTAAGCCGGGCCGGAGAGGGGGATCCTCCCTCAAACGTTGCTTGTTGCCCAAAAAGTTACTTGAACTGATAAACTAAAACTGGACACGGAGGGGGCAGAAACTGGACACGTGAAGAGGTATTCCATAATGAATACAGAGGAAGTGGACAGTGGTGTCCAAGAACAGGACACGCTACCCGGAACGTGGACAGGAGGGTTATCCAATGAAGTACACGAAGGAACAAAGATTGGACATAGGCCGGCGAATCTACGAAGGAGAGCTCAACCGGTTTGAAGCGGCAGCGGAATATGGGATCGGCTCAAACACAGCGCGCGAATATATGCGTCTGTATCGTGCGGAGTACCATCTGCCGGTACGCCATGCTGAGTCAAATGCCGCGAAAACAAAAAAACCCAGACCGTCAGCTCGTCTGGAAGATTACGAGGCGATGAGCAAGGAAGAATTGATTCAGGAACTGGTTCGCGCGAAGATCAATGAAGCCCGGCTAAAA
>CAWVLE010000041.1:0-13025 GCA_963929805.1 uncultured Eubacteriales bacterium
GGCGGCACCACCGAGCAGGAAATCATGGAACGGTTTCCTGCTTTTTCTTTGCCCGGACGCCGGGAGAAAGGAGGTCACAATCCGTCAGCCCCCTCAGGGGCGAGAGGGAAACAGCGCTTTACACTCGAAAAAGGATGCCGCAGGCAGACTTTTTCGACACACTAAAGCGGCCGGCGCGTTTCGCGCCGGCCGCTTGTACAGCGTTTGGCAATATAAAAATCTACGGATTAAAAACTATTTCGCTTCCCACTTTTTAATCAATTCGATGTTATACCACTCAATCGAATTGAGCTTGGAGGAGGAATAGCCGCCCGCCTTATACCACTTCTGGTTGTTAAAGTATTCTTTATACTTAGCGGTTTTAAATACGTAGCCGTGGCGGGCCAGTATTTCGTTGCGGGCCAAAGCCAGCTTGGATTTGCTCAGCCCCTTGAGCTGGCTGTTCTTAAGCTTTTTGCTGTCGGAATTGGGGAAGATGTAGTAGTTGTTGGTGGCGCCAGAGTTGCCGCCCGAGCTGCCGTTATTTTTGTTGTCGCCGTCGAGCAGGCCGTATTCAATTTCCATGGATTTGATCAGTTCCATATTGTACCATTCTATGGAGTTCAGATCCCCCGTGGAGAATCCGCCCGGCTTGTACCAGCTTTTATTGTTAAAGTACTCTTTATATTTGGAGTTTTTAAACACGTAGCCGTGGCGCGCGTAGATTTCGTTGCGCGCATAGCCCCATTTGGATTTGCTGACATCCAATATCTGGCTGCGGGTCAGTTTCTTGGTGCTAGAATTGGGGAAGATATACCCGCTGGTTTTGTTGGATGAGCTGGAGGAACTGGAAGAGGAGCTGGAGCTGTCGTCGCTCGAGTCGTCTTCGGTCTCGTCTGTCTCGTCCAGCGTTTCGTCCGTTTCCACCGGATCGCCAAGGCCGGTGTCGTCCAGCGTGGTTACTTCGCCGCCCTCATAAATTACGGTAGACTGCGATCCGTCCAGCGGAACGCGGGTGAGCGTGCCGTTGGTGTATTCGTATACGTATACGTACAAATCGGTGGCGCTAACGGAGGTATAGGTTTCGGGCGCCATCAGCTGCACGCCATCGCCGCCCTGGAGCGGGTACAGGGAAATATCGCCCGAAGTATACACTACGACGCCCTGGGGCGTGGGGTAAAAGTCCCAGTCGTAATCCAGGTTCATGGAGGCCAGCTGGCCGGTTTGCACGTTGTAACGGTAAAGCTTGCCTTCCAGCCAGATGTTGTCGTCGCGGCCGGTCATGTAGTTATCCTCCATGTTGTGGAAGTACAGATAACTGCCGCAGGCCTTCAAGGCGGATATGCCCTTGTCCACGATCTGCTCGGGGTTATCGCCGTTGAGGGTCATGGAATAGAGCGTGCCGGAGGTATAGGTCAGCGTGTCGTTTGTAGAGGTTTGCCGCTCGTAGGTGCGCGTATCCTGCAAAGCGATGTAGAATATCACGTCGTCTAAAATGACGTAGTCGTTGATGCGCACCTCGGTCAGCACGTCGTTGTCGCCGTTGTCCGGATCGATGATGGTCAACTGGCCGTCTACCAGGCAATACAGGATATCCTGATACCAGCTCAGCCGCTCTACAACCTCGCCGTTTGTAAACTCGCACAGCACGGTGCGCGTACCGTCGGCGGCGCATTTTACCACCTGGTAGGCCGGCGCGTCCAGGCGCAGGTAAAACACGTCGGAGCCCACCGCCACCAAATCGCTAAGCGATGAGGCGGTTTCCAGGCGCGTCATGACACCCGCGCCGTCTACGACGTTTAACGAATAACCGGCGTCGTCCGACAGGATCAGAAATACGTTGCTCTCAGCCTCGACCATGGAACGGCCCTGTACGCAAATGCTGTCGGCCTGCGCGACGGAAGAAAGCGCCAGCAGCAACACGCAGCCCAGGAAAAATGCCGCGAACCGTTTTGCGATTTTCATAATCAGTCCCCTCCTAAAATAGTGCGCACAATTATATCTCTTATTTAGACGAAGCGCGCTGGTTAATTGTTGCAATCGTGGCAGTCTATTGACAAAAACACGATTCCGCGCGCGTAAGCAGGCCGCGGTCCGCGTCCAGCACGTATCGAACGCCTAACATCACGCTCAGCCTTGGCAGGCAGTGGCCAATGGCCAGATTGGCCAATACCGGTATGCCCGCGCCGGAGAACACGTCGCGAAATATCTGCTCAAGCGGCAGCGCCCGGTCCGGATACTTGGCCGGCACGTTTGTAAACCCGCCCAGCACCACGCCGGATAAACGCTTAAACGCGCCGGTCAGGCGCAGCTGGGTAAGCAGCCGGTCGATGCGGTAATCGTATTCGTCCACGTCTTCAAGCAGCAGTATGCGCCCATCCAGATCGGGCGCGTAGGGCGTGCCCTGAAGCGAAGCCACAAGCGTCAGATTTCCGCCCACCAGTTCGCCCTCGCACCGGCCGGGACATATGGTTACGGGTTCCAGCCCGGGCGGGTTGCAAAACCCGGCGGGCAGTTCGCCCCTGAGCGCCTGCTCAAGCGATTCGCGCGAAAGCTTATCCAAACTGCCGCTTGCCCAGTCGCTTACCGGCATGGGCGCGTGCAGCGTGGCCAGATTGGCGTATTTAAAATAGGCGGCGTGCAGCGCGGTAATGTCGCTGTAGCCCATAAGCAACTTTGGATGCTTGCGGGCCAGATCGTAATCCAGCCGGTCCAGAATGCGCATCGTGCCGTACCCGCCGCGTATGCACACCACGGCGTCTACCTGCTCGTCGGCAAACATGTCGTTTAAATCCTGGGCGCGCAGCGCGTCCTCGCCGGACAGATAGCCGTATCGCGCGCCGCAGCTTTTGCCAATTTTTACTTTATAGCCCATTTCCTGGGCGATGTGTACGGCGCGCGGCAGCATGGCCGCGTCCGCATAGGCGCCCGAGGGCGCGACAAAACCCAGCGTGGCGCCGCTTTTCAGGGCGCGTGGTTTGTTAATCAAGAAAAGGCCTCCAATATGCTTTTGTACGGGGCGCCGGCCCAACCTGTATGTCCGCGCCCATTCCATTATAACAAACGCGAGCGCCCGGCGCAACCGTTGGCGCGCGCCGGCATAAAAAAAGAGAGCCTTCCGCCTGCACGGAAAACCTCTCTTCCAATCCATCCACACAGATAGGATCAGGCCTGCGCGGCTTTGTTAAGACGCTTGGCCAGGCGAGCCTTTTTACGGTTCGCCGCGTTCTTATGGATAACGCCCTTGCTGGCAGCCTTGTCAATCGCGCCCGCCGTAACGGCAAGAGTCTTGGCGTCGGCGTTGCCCGCGGCGACTGCGGCGTCAAATTTTTTAACGGTCGTGCGCATGGCAGACTTAATCATGCGGTTGCGCAGGTTTTTCTTCTCAGAGACCTTTACGCGCTTGATCGCGGATTTGATATTCGGCAATGAAATTCACCTCCCGGACTCTAATCAACAAATGTTATTGTAACACGCCTCGCCCCGCTTTGCAATAGGCGGGCGTGTAAAAATTTGCCCTGCCGCCGCGCAGGGACGCGTCGCCGCGCATGATTTGCGGAAAAAATGCCCCATGATAGTGTGAAAGGATGTGGCACAATGCGACAGATCAGGACCGACCTGGCGATGGAATCGGCGCACGCCGCGGATAAGGGCGATTTAAACGGCGTAAGCGTTTCCACCTGGGAAATGGACGGAGTAAACATTACCGAGGTAAAAATAGAGGCTGACGAGGGCGCGCGTTTGCTTAAAAAGCCGCGCGGCACCTATTTGACGTTGGAGTGCGGCGCGCAATACCTGAAAGAGCCGCAGGGGCGCGAGGCATTGGGCGCGATTTTGGGCGAGGAGCTTTCCAGACTGGTGCCCGAGGGCGATCAACCCGTGCTGGTGGTAGGGCTGGGCAACCGCCACGTGACGCCGGACGCGTTGGGCCCCATGACCGTGGACCGTACGCTGGTTACGCGCCATATTTTTCGCGAATTGCCCGACAGCGTGGACGAACGCATGTGCCCGGTGTGCGCCATCGCGCCCGGCGTGCTGGGCGTCACCGGCATCGAAACGCTGGAAATGCTAAGCGGCGTAGCGCAGCGCGTAACGCCGCGCGCCGTCATTGCCGTAGACGCGCTGGCCGCGCGCGCCACAGGCCGTATCGGCACCACCATACAACTGACCGATACCGGAATACAGCCCGGCTCGGGCGTGGGCAATCACCGCCGCGCGCTTACCCGCCAAACCCTGGGCGTGCCGGTCATTTCCATCGGCGTGCCCATGGTCATCTACGCGGCCACCATCGTGCGCGACGCGTTGGAACAGCTCTCCGGCGACGAGGCGGGCGAACACGCCCAGGCGCTGGACGAAATGACCCAGGACCTGTTTAGCGGCGCGATGGGGGAAATGATCGTAACCCCGCGCGAAGTGGACGATATCGCCCGGCAGACCGCCGCCATATTAGCCGACGGGATCAACCGGGCGCTACATCCGCAGCTGAGCGGGGCTGAAATTAAAACCATGATGGAATAACGCGCGGCAGACTCTGCGCGGCCGCCTATCCGGCTTTGGACGCGCGCCGCGCCGCCCGGACGCGCGGCCGCTTTTTTGCGGGCTTTAAATTGGCGGATATGGATCCCGAAATCGCGCCCAGCAGCGCGCCGATGCCAAACTCCAGCGCCAGCTGCCCGGCGGGCGCCAGTTGGCCGTCCAGCAGGCAGTACAGCGCATAGCCCAGCACCATGTATAGTAGGCCGACCACCGCGCCCAGCGCAAAGCCGCGCTGCCCGCCGCGCCCCACGGCCGTCATCGCGCCGAAAAACAGCGCCGTCACCTTAAGCACCTGGTTAAGCGCGGTCAGGGCGGAATCGCTTAGCGGCGTCAATATGACCAAAATGGCCAGCAGAACCATGCCGCCAAGCGTGATGGCCACGGCCACGCCCAGCCCCCTGAGTAATGCGAATACAACCTGCGCCCGGCTTGATGAAGGCATGTTTAATCGCTCCTTTCCGACGGTTGCCTGTTTAAGGAAGACGTTCGTCCCTACCAAGCCTATGCGCGCCTTTGGATGAAAATGAAGCCGCCGGAAAAGCGGCGCGGGTGAAGCGCCCGACGCCTACGTCCGTCCGCCCGACGGGGATTCGCCTTTCGAGACGCGCCTGGAGGCGATTTTGGGCAGCGTCACGACCACGTCGATGGCCTTTTCCCGGTCCACGATATGGCTGCGCGCGTTTACGCCCGCGCGGCGGAGCGCCTTTACCGCCTCAAGCACGGTATTGACGAACATGCGCTCGTCCCGGAAAAACAGCTTCACGCGGCCGGTATCCGCCTTTTGCATGCGCTCGATCAAGGCCTCCAGCTGGCGCACGGACAGCCCCTGCTCGTCGGCGCGGCGCACGGCTTCCAGGCGGGCCTCCTCGCTTTTAAGCCGTAAAAGCGCGCGCGCGTGGCGTTCGGTCAAACGGCTTTTCACAAGCGCGCCGCGCACCGCGTTTGAAAGCCCCAACAGGCGCAGCCGGTTGGCCACCGCGCCCTGGCTGCGGCCCAACCGGACGGCCAGTTCGCGCTGGGACAGGCAATAATCGCGCATCAACGCGCGGTAGGCTTCGGCTTCCTCCAGATAGCTTAGCGGTTCGCGTTGAATATTTTCAATCAGCGCCATGAGCGCCGCCTCCAGGTCGGTTACGTTTTCCACAAAGGCGTCGGCAAAGCGCATGCCCAGCATCAGCATGGCGCGCAGGCGGCGTTCCCCCGCGATCAATTGATAGCGGTTGCCCACCGCGCGCACCAGTATGGGCGAAAGCAGCCCGTACCGGCGGATCGATTCGGCCAGCGCGCGAATGGAGTCCTCCGGAAATTGGCTGCGGCACCGGATATCGGGCGGATCAATCCTTTCGATAGGTACGATAAGAAGCCTGCGCTCGCATTCGTTTAGCGCGCTTTCCACCTGCACGGGCCGCGCCCCCTCCCAAACGGTTTTACACATCAAAGTATATTCACGTATGCGCCTGTTTGGAAGCAATCGACCTTCATTTTATATCAATGGGCGGGTACAGCGTAAAAACACCGTACCCGCCCCTGATATACACCCTACACAGACTTAGCGGCTTTCCATATAAGCTTCGCCCTGCGCGATGGACCGCGCCACCGCTTCCGGCGCGGGGCCGCCCGGCACGTTGCGCTGCGTGACGCAATTTAATATGGACAGCGCCTCGAACACGTCCTGATCGAACAGCGGCGAAAAGGCCCGCATTTCCTCAAGCGACATATCCAACAGCGCGCGGCCCTGCTTTATGCAGCTGAGCACCATGCGTCCGGCCACGGCGTGCGCCTCGCGGAAGGGCATGCCCTTTTTTACCAGATAGTCGGCCGCGTCCGTGGCGTTGGTAAACCCGCCCGCCGCGCCCTTTTCCATGGTGGCGGCGTTAAAGCGCACGCTGTCCAGCATGCCGGTAAACACCAGCAGGCACTTGCTCCAGGTATCGTGCGCGTCAAAGAGCGCCTCTTTATCCTCCTGCATGTCCTTGTTGTACGCCAGAGGCAACCCTTTCATGGTGGTAAGCAGCCCAATCAAATCGCCGTACACGCGCCCGCATTTGCCGCGTATTAACTCGGCCACGTCGGGGTTTTTCTTTTGCGGCATGATGGACGAGCCGGTGGCGAAGGCGTCGTCCATTTCCACATAGGCAAATTCGGCGCTGGACCACAAAATCAGCTCCTCGCAACAGCGCGACAGGTGCATCATGGAAATGGAGGCCGCAGAAATATACTCCAGCACAAAATCCCGGTCGGAAACGCCGTCCAGCGAATTTTCCGAAATGCGGCCAAAGCCCAGCAGCTTGCGCACCATTTCGCGGTCGATGGGGTAGGTGGTGCCGGCCAGCGCGCCCGAGCCCAGCACCATGACGTCGGCCTGATTGTACACCTGCTTCAGCCGTTCGTCATCGCGGCGGAACATCTGAAACCAGCACATCATGTGATGGGCCAGCGTTATGGGCTGCGCCTTTTGCAGGTGGGTGTATCCGCTCAGCACCGTGTTAAGGTTCTGACCGGCGATTTTTAATATGCACCGCATCAAATCGCCCAGCAACTCGCGCGTCTGGGATACCGCGGCCTTTACAAACATGTGTACGTCCAGCGCTACCTGGTCGTTTCTGCTGCGCCCGGTATGCAGCCGCTTGCCCGCTTCGCCTATGCGCTCGATCAGCAGCTTTTCCACATTCATGTGGATGTCTTCCGCGTCCACCTCAAACGCAACGCGCCCGGCGCTTACGTCCTCCAGTATTTCCTTAAGCCCCGCCACGATGGCGCCGGCGTCGGCTTTGTCGATAATTCCGCACGCGCCCAGCATGGTGGCGTGCGCGATGGACCCCGTAATGTCTTCGCGCGCCAGGCGCTGGTCAAAGGAAATGGAGGAATGGAAATCGTCCACCATATGATCGGTGGCCTTTTCAAATCTTCCGCCCCAGAGTTTCATGATAAATCGCACCCCGCTTAACAGTTTCTTCTCCGCCGGACGTAAACAGGCGGGACGGCAAACCGCCCCGCCTTTTAAGTGTACACGATTTATTTTTCCTTGGCAACCCTTTCCTTCATCATGGCGTTTACCTTAAGCGGCAGCCCGAACAGATTGATGAAGCCGGCGGCGTCCTTGTGGTTGTAAAGCTCGGCCGAATCGCCAAAGGTGGCGATTTGCTCCATATACAGCGTGTAGGGGGATTTGACGCCCGCGGGGATTACGTTGCCCTTGTAAAGCTTAAGCCGCACGGTGCCGGTTACGGTCTGCTGGGTCGACGCGGCAAAGGCGCTCATGGCCTCGCGCAGCGGGGTATTCCAGCACCCGTCGTACACCAGTTCCGCAAAGCGGATGGCCATCTGATCTTTATAATGGGCGGTGGCGCGATCCAGGGTAATGCTTTCCAGTATCTGGTGCGCGTCAAAGAGGATCTTGCCCGCGGGATTTTCGTATACGCCGCGCGATTTCATGCCCACCAGGCGGTTTTCCACCAGATCGGCGATACCAACGCCGTGCTTGGCGCCGATTTCGTTCAGCTTTTCAATGATAGCCACGGGGCCGTAGCTTTCGCCGTTTACCTTTACCGGCACGCCCTTTTCAAAGTCGATCTGAATATACTCGGCTTCGTCGGGCGCTTCCTCGGGAGTTTTGCAGATCAGGCACAGGTCCTTGGGCGGCTCGTTCCAGGGCTCTTCCAGATCGCATCCCTCGTGCGAAAGGTGCCACAGGTTGCGGTCCATGGAATAGGGACGCTTTTTGTTCAGCGGCACGTCCAGCCCGCGCGCGTCCGCGTATTCGATTTCCTCTTCGCGGGTCTTGATATCCCAGATACGCCAGGGGGCGATAATCTTCATTTCGGGCGCGAGCGATTTGATCGTCAGCTCAAAGCGCACCTGGTCGTTGCCCTTGCCGGTCGCGCCATGGCAGATGGCCACCGCGCCTTCCTTTTTGGCGATTTCCACCAACTTCTGCGCGATGATCGGCCGCGCGAAACTGGTGCCCAGCAGGTACTTCTGCTCGTATATCGCGTTCATGGCCAGCGTGGGCCAGATATAATCGGTAACAAACTGCTCGCGCACGTCCTCGATGTAAATCTTGCTGGCCCCGGATTTGATCGCCTTTTCGTTGAGCGGGGCAAGCTCCTCGCCCTGGCCCACGTCCACCGCTACGGCGATTACGTCGTAGTCGTAGTTCTCTTTCAACCAGGGAATGATGATGGTCGTATCCAGACCGCCGGAGTACGCAAGAACAACCTTTTCCTTCGCCATTATATTATGCCTCCTGACATTGAATTACGGATGTTGTGTACGGGAATAAATATACAACTTTTTGAATAAAAATGCAATCCCTCCGGCGGTTAAATCTAGGGAAATTCTTGCGCGCGGCATTTGCGGCGCGCGCGGAAATTTTGCATTATATACCGAATATTTGTTCGATTTATGCTTGACATCGGGTATAAAATGGCCTATTATGAAAAAGGATGGATTTTTAGAATCGGAGGCTTTCCCATTTGATTATCCTGGGCATCGATCCGGGGCTGGCCACGATGGGGTATGGGGTGATCCATACCGAAAACGACAGGCACCGGCTGATTCAGTACGGTGTGTTGACCACGCAGGCCGGCCAGCCTACGCCGCAGCGGTTGCGGTCTATATTTTTGGGCGTGAACCAGTTGCTGGACGTATACGCGCCCGACGAGGTGGCGTTTGAGGAGCTGTTTTTTTCCAAAAATGTGACCACGGGCATGGCGGTCAGCGCGGCGCGCGGCGCGGCGTTGGTGGCGGCGGCCACGCGCACCGATAATTTGTACGAATATACGCCCATGCAGATAAAGCAGGCGGTAACCGGGCACGGCAAGGCCGATAAGCAGCAGGTGCAGAGCATGGTGCGCATACTGCTGGGCATGCGCGAAATCGCGCGCCCCGACGACGCGGCCGACGCGCTGGCGGTGGCCATTACGCACGCGCACAGTTTAAACATGCGCCATCTATACAAAATCAAGTAATCCGGAGGCAGCGATGTTTGCACATATCGAGGGAGTCCTATGCGAGAAAAACGCCGATTCGCTGGTGATCGACTGCGGCGGCGTGGGGTATTTAATTTATGTCAGCGGCGCCGCGCTGTCCGGCGCGCCGGCGATTGGCGAGCGGATGAAGGTATACACCATTTTAAACGTGCGCGAGGACGCCATGGAGCTTTACGGCTTTTCCAGCCCCGAAGAAAAGCGCATGTTTGAACGGATGCGCGCGGTCAGCGGCGTGGGCCCCAAAAGCGCGCTTCAGATATTATCCACGCTCAGCCTGCGCGATTTATCGCTGGCGCTGGTTTCGGGCGACGCCGCGGCGCTTACCCGCGCGCCGGGCATCGGCAAAAAGATCGCCCAGCGGCTGGTGCTGGAACTGCGCGACAAGATCGACAACGAAGAATTGACCGGCGCGCCCGCCGCGCTGTCGCCCGCGCGCGGCGCGATGGGCCCCGAAAACGAGGCGGTGGAGGCGCTGATGGCGCTGGGCTACGCGCCGAGCGAGGCCGCCCGCGCGGTCGCGGGCGTGGCCGGACAAAGCGACAGGACCGATGAGCTGATCCGGCTCGCGTTGAAGGGGATGAACGGCTGATATGGAAGATAACCGGCTGATTGGCACCGGCTTTCGCACCGACGAGGACGAGGTGGAGCGCTCGCTGCGCCCGCATACGCTGGCGGAATACTTTGGCCAGCAAAAATTAAAGGAAAGCCTGAGCGTATACATGCAGGCGGCGGTCATGCGGCGCGAACCGCTGGATCACTTGCTGCTGTACGGCCCGCCCGGCCTGGGCAAAACCACGCTGGCCGGCATCATCGCCTCGGAAATGGGGCACAACATCCGGGTCACATCGGGCCCGGCCATTGAGCGCGCGGGCGATCTGGCCTCCATATTGACCAATTTAAACGCGGGCGACGTGCTGTTTATCGACGAAATTCACCGGCTGAGCCACGCGGTGGAAGAGGTGCTTTACCCGGCGATGGAGGATTACGCGCTGGATATCATGATCGGCAAAGGGCCGTCGGCCCGCTCCATCCGGCTGGATCTGCCCAAATTTACGCTGATCGGCGCCACCACGCGCGCCGGAATGCTTACTTCGCCGCTGCGCGACCGGTTCGGCATCAGCTTTCGTCTGGAGCTGTATACGCCCGGCGAATTGTCGGTCATCGTGCGCCGCTCCGCGCAAATACTCAAGGTGGAGTGCGACGAGCGGGGCGCGTTGGAAATCGCCTCGCGCTCGCGCGGCACGCCGCGCATCGCCAACCGGCTGGTCAAGCGGGTGCGCGATTACGCCGAGGTAAAGGCCGGCGGCCGGATTAACGAGCAGGTGGCGTGCGAGGCGCTGGATATGCTGGAGGTGGACCGGTTGGGGCTGGACCGTACCGACCGGGCCATGCTGGGCGTCATGATCGAAAAGTTTGGCGGCGGCCCGGTGGGCCTGGATACCCTGGCCGCCTGTACGGGCGAGGACACGGCGACCATTGAGGACGTGTACGAGCCGTATCTGTTGCAGTTGGGCTTTTTGATGCGCACGCCGCGCGGACGGGTAGCCACCCCCGCGGCGTACAGCCACCTTGGCCTGACCGCGCCCGCGCGGCGCGCGGAGGAGGCGGATAGCCAGCTGCGCATGAATTTTGAGGACGGACAGGATTGAATGATTCCATGAAGACGAGCGATTTTGAGTACGAACTGCCCGAGGAGCTGATTGCGCAGACCCCCGTCGAGCCGCGCGACCACAGCCGCCTGATGGTGGTAAACCGCCGGGATGGGCAAATATACGACCGGCATTTTTACGATTTGCCCCAATACCTGCGCGCGGGCGACGCGCTTGTAATCAACGAAACCCGTGTGCTGCCCGCGCGGCTGTTGGGCGAGCGCGAGGGCGGCGGCGCCTGCGAGGTGCTTTTGCTTAAACAGCTTTCGCCCAAACGTTGGGAGACGCTGGTGCGTCCCGGGAAAAAGCTCAAGCCCGGCGCGGTGGTGCGCTTTGGCGGCGGGCTGCTTAAGGGAATAATCGACCAGCCTACCGAGGCGGGCGGCCGGATCGTGGATTTTGAGTGCGAGGGCGTCTTTGAGGAGACGCTGGATAAGCTGGGCCAGATGCCGCTGCCGCCTTATATACATGAACAGCTGCGCGACCCGGAGCGGTATCAGACGGTGTACGCGCGCGAGCTCGGTTCGGCTGCGGCGCCCACGGCGGGGCTGCATTTTACCCCCGAACTGCTTGACGCGATTCGCGCGATGGGCGTTGAGATCATTCCCATCCTGCTGCACGTGGGGCTGGGCACATTTCGCCCGGTCAAGGTGGAAAACATCGAGGAGCATAAAATGCACAGCGAATTTTACTCCGTCAGCGAACAGGCGGCCGCGCGCATCAACGCCATAAAGGCGGGCGGCGGGCGCATCGTGGCGGTGGGCACCACCAGCGTGCGCACGCTGGAATCGGCCGCCGTGCAAAAGGGCGTGGTGGCTGCGGGCAGCGGATGGACCGATATATTTATCCGGCCGGGCTATGAGTTCCGTCTGGTGGACGCGCTGATTACCAATTTCCATTTGCCCGGTTCCACGCTGCTAATGCTGGTTTCCGCGCTAATGGGCAGGGAAAACGCGCTTAAGGCCTATGCGCGCGCGGTGGAAAAGCGGTACCGGTTTTTCTCATTTGGCGACGCGATGCTGATTAAGTAAGGGCGCGGCCCACGCGGAGGAGAGAGTGAGTATGCACCCATTTGAGTTTGAACTTTTGCACGTCTGCCGCCAGACCGGCGCCCGGCGCGGCCGGCTGCACACCCCGCACGGGGTAATTGAAACGCCGGTGTTTATGCCGGTGGGCACGCAGGCATCGGTTAAGACGCTTTCGCCGGACGAGCTGCGCGCGCTGGACGCGCAGATCATACTGTCCAACACCTACCACCTGCACCTGCGCCCGGGCGAAGACCTGATCGCCGAGGCGGGCGGTTTGCACGCCTTTATGAACTGGGACCGGCCGATACTTACCGACAGCGGCGGATTTCAGGTGTTCTCGCTGGCCGAGTTGCGCAAAATCCGCGAGGAGGGCGTGTCCTTCCGCTCGCACCTGGATGGCAGCGCGCGCTTTTTATCGCCCGAAACCTCGATCGCCATTCAGGAAAAGCTGGGCGCCGACATCGTCATGCAGTTTGACGAATGTACGGCCTGGCCCTGCACGAGCGACGTGGCGCAGGCCGCGATGGGCCGCACGCTGCGCTGGCTCAGGCGCTGTATGGACGCCAAGACGCGCGACGATCAGGCGCTGTTCGCCATCGTACAGGGCGCGTTTTTTCCCGAGCTGCGCGCCGCTTGCGCGCGGGAAATGGCTCAGATCGATTTGCCGGGCTACGGCATCGGCGGGTTGAGCGTGGGCGAACCCAAACAGATCATGTACCAGATGCTGGAAGTGGTGTGCCCCCTTTTGCCGCGGCAAAAGCCGCGCTACCTGATGGGCGTGGGCACGCCCGATTGCCTGATCGAAGGGGTTAAACGGGGCGTGGACATGTTCGACTGCGTGC